>CAZVPH010000051.1:7093-8936 GCA_964628125.1 uncultured Thiosulfatimonas sp.
AATGCTGCAAGAGCAGGCTGAGATCAGTGAGCTAAGAAAGTTCCTAGATAAAATCTACAATCAGACAAAGGGCCAGCCGGTTGAGTTGGATCAGTTCAGTGATGCAGAAATCATTGAATTGGCGCATAACCTTAAGAAGGGTGTTCCGGTTGCTTCTCCTGTGTTTGACGGGGTTCCAGAAACACAGATCAAGTCATTATTAAAGCTTGCGGATCTTCCTGAGTCAGGTCAAATGAAGCTGTTTGACGGCCAGACAGGTCAAGAGTTCGACCGTCCTGTTACGGTTGGTTATATGTATTACCTGAAATTAAACCACTTGGTTGATGACAAAATGCACGCTCGTTCAACAGGGCCTTACAGTCTTGTAACGCAGCAGCCGTTAGGGGGGAAAGCCCAGTTTGGTGGTCAGCGATTCGGTGAGATGGAGGTGTGGGCACTAGAAGCTTACGGTGCCGCGTTTACACTGCAAGAGATGTTGACGGTTAAGTCAGATGACTTAAACGGTCGTACAAGAATGTATAAAAACATTGTTGATGGTAATGAGTACATGGAACCTGGAATGCCTGAATCATTCAGTGTGTTGCGTAAAGAGATCCGTGCATTAGGTATTGATATTGAGTTGGAGCAAGATTAATGAAAGATTTACTTGGATTTCTAAAAAAACAAAATGTGAGTAGTGATTTTGACGCTATTAGAGTGTCCCTTGCCTCTCCTGAAAAAATACGATCATGGTCATACGGTGAAGTTAAGAAACCCGAAACGATTAACTATCGTACGTTCAGACCTGAGCGTGATGGTTTATTCTGTGCCAAAATATTTGGTCCGGTTCGTGACTTTGAGTGCTTGTGTGGTAAATACAAGCGCCTAAAGCACCGCGGTGTTATTTGCGAAAAGTGTGGGGTAGAAGTTACTCAGTCCAAGGTTCGTCGTGAGCGCATGGGCCATATTGATTTGGCCACCTCTGTCGCACATATTTGGTTCTTGAAGTCACTGCCTTCACGTATCGGTCTAATGCTCGACAAAACTCTAAAGTCAATCGAGTCTGTTCTATATTTTGAAGCCTTTATGATTGTTGACCCTGGTTTAACACCATTAGAGCCTTGGCAGCTTCTGACTGAAGAAGAGTATCTGGATGCTTTAGACGAGCACGGTGATGAGTTTGAAGCCCTTATGGGTGCCGATGCCATCAAGAGAATGCTGCAGTCTATTGATTTAGCCGCTGAAGCTGAGAGCCTGCGTGAAGAGATTGAGAGCACTAACTCAGAAACGAAGCAGAAGAAAATTTCTAAGCGTCTGAAGCTTATTGAGTCCTTCCTTGGATCAGGCAATAAGCCTGAATGGATGATTTTAGATGTTCTGCCTGTGTTGCCACCGGAGCTACGTCCGTTGGTTCCGTTAGATGGTGGGCGTTTTGCGACTTCTGACTTGAACGATTTATACCGTCGCGTTATTAACCGTAATAACCGTTTAAAGCGTCTGCTTGATCTGATGGCGCCGGACATTATTGTTCGTAACGAGAAGCGAATGCTGCAAGAGTCGGTTGACTCCCTGCTTGATAACGGTCGTCGTGGCCGTGCGGTGACTGGTACGAACAAGCGTCAACTTAAATCGTTAGCCGACATGATCAAAGGTAAGCAAGGGCGTTTCCGCCAGAACTTACTTGGAAAGCGTGTTGACTACTCAGGGCGTTCAGTAATCGTTGTTGGGCCTACACTAATGCTGCACCAGTGTGGACTGCCAAAACAGATGGCGCTTGAACTGTTTAAACCGTTTATTTTTAGTAAATTACAAAAACGTGGTTCTGCACCAACTATAAAAGCTGCCAAAAAAATGGTTGAGCAAG
>CAZVPH010000052.1:0-8876 GCA_964628125.1 uncultured Thiosulfatimonas sp.
GTTTCACCTAAAAAGCCAGCAGGGGATTAAAAATCTAAACGACGCTGAGGCTGAAGCACTGGTTGGTAAGGATCGGGAAAGCAATCAACGTGATCTGTATGACAGTCTTGAAAACGGTGACTTTCCAAAGTGGACAATGTACGTTCAAATTATGCCAGAAAAAGAGGCAGCCACCGTTCCTTACAATCCGTTTGATCTTACCAAAGTGTGGCCACACGGCGACTACCCATTAATGGAAGTCGGCGTTATGGAGCTTAATCGTAATCCTGAAAATTACTTTGCAGAGGTTGAACAAGCAGCCTTTAATCCCGCCAATATCGTGCCTGGCATTAGCTTCTCGCCAGACAAGATGTTGCAAGGCCGTTTGTTCTCTTATGGAGACGCTCAACGTTATCGTCTTGGCGTAAACCACCATCTTATCCCAGTCAATACTGCGCGTTGTCCCGTGCACAGTTATCATCGAGATGGGGCCATGCGTGTCGATGGCAACCACGGCAGCACTTTGGGTTACGAGCCAAACAGTTACGGGGAGTGGCAGGAACAGCCTGATTTTAGTGAGCCGCCGTTAGACATAAGTGGCGCTGCAGACCACTGGAACCATCGTGAAGACGAGGACTACTACTCGCAGCCCGCAGCGTTGTTTCGATTGATGACAGCAGCACAGCAACAACTGTTGTTTGATAATACGGCCCGAGCGCTTGGCGATGCGCCACGCGAGATTAAAGTTCGCCATATCGGTAACTGTTACCAAGCGGATGCGGCTTACGGAGAAGGCGTTGCCAAGGCATTGGGGATTCCAATGAGTGAAGTGGTTAAAGTGAAATGAAGTGATTAAGAAGTCAGTCAGGTTGCTGATGACTAGATGGCTAGATGACTGGGCAGCGGGTGCTTGATTTCTTAATCGCCTTTCAGCGATGCCATTCAACGAAGCCTACACTCAGATTAAAAACAGTCTAATAAAGGATGGAGCAATTGTATGACGATGACACAATTAACCGAGTTTTTAGGATGGGCAGCGCTGCTGAATATAGGTTACCTTTTACTGGCCATCGTTATCCTGATGACTATGGGAAACACAGTGAGATCTATTCACAGTAAACTGCTTAAGATCGATGAAGAGGCGCTAAACTCTAAGTATTTTGATTTTTTGAGTTATTACAAAATAGTAACGGTTGCGTTTATGATCGCGCCGTATCTAGCCTTGAAAATAATGGGGTATTAAAGGTTTAACAGAATTGACCAGGCCTGGTCGGTTACCAGGCTTAAATCTTATCTTTAATTTTAAAACTTAAATGAGCCCGCGAGAACTTACCAGGCCTGGTAAATTCTCGCGGGCTTTTTTATTGGTTTTTTACGGGCCTTTTTACGGGTACGCAAAGGCTCACAGTGAAAAGCCAACACTTAAATTAACTAAATTAAACTTCAAGCCTTATTGCAGACCAGCTTGTTATAATCGCAGCAGAATACTTAACAGACTTAAATTTAAGAGAGAGTAATTTATGAAAAAAACAAATATCATCGCTCTGGCAGTGGTTGTCCTAGCCGTTTTTGTCGGTGGCGTCTATCTTGCGAACAACAGTGAAAAGCCAACCGAAGTGGTTGCTGTGAATCAACTTTGGGTTGCGCCCCATTCTCCCGTGATGGGGCCTAAGGATGCGCCGGTAACACTGGTTGAGTTTATCGACCCAGCGTGCGAAGCCTGTCGCGCCATGTATCCTTACGTCAAAGAGGTGATGAAAAGTTACCCAGAAGATGTTCGTTTGGTGATTCGATATGTAGACTTTCACACGCAGTCCACCGATGCCATTCGTATTTTAGAAGCCTCTCGACAGCAGGACAAGTTTGAAGAGACGTTGGAGATACTGCTCGCGTTTCAACCTGCATGGGCGCCACATGGTAAAGAGGGAACTGACATATGGGAGTTTGTCGCAAAAGGCAGTCTTGATTTAGAGAAAGCCAGAGTAGACGCACAAGATCCTGCGATTGATAAAATCATAGAAAAAGACATGGCCGATGTCGAAGCAGCGGGCGTTAAAAAGACCCCAAGCTTTTTTGTGAATGGCAAACCCTTAAAATTGATGCATCCGGATCCACTGTTGGAGATGGTCAAAGAGGCATTACAAGCCTCTAAAGAGCAAGACTAAAGAATAAGAATAGGTCTAGATAAACCCATTACATAAGTGATTTAAATGTTACTCATGTTCTCCATAAAAACCGCTGAATCAGCGGTTTTTTTATACAAAAAAGTACGGTTTTTGGCCATCGTGGCGTTGACGGTTTAACAAATAAGGCAGTCGCCACCTCGCTAGAGACAGCGCCATGAAGGCTGGCCACTGAAGTGTTGAGAGTCATGTGATGTCTGAGCGACCAAAAAAAGAATCACGTCATGCTAAGCTGACGAAAAAAAATAAAACGACCAGGCCTGCAAGACGTGTGAAGGATAAAGAGCGCCGGTCAATAAAGTTCAAACACCCATAGTCGTTGGTGAGGAAGGGGTGAGTTAAACGATTAAGGTGCGTTGATACCGACCGCTTTAGTGACTAGGCCTTTCGGTTTAAAGCGAGCGGTTCTCTAGACAAATAGAGGTTTTTCCTTCATATTAAACTTACTATGTCTCAGTTATAAGCGTTAGCATAAAATTTTAAAAAGGATTTTTGTATGCAAAAAAATAGATGGTTGATGGCCTTAGCGGCAGTGGGTGTCCACATCTGTATTGGGTCCGTTTATGCGTGGAGCGTTTACGTGAATCCGATTAAACAGGAAATGAATTGGACATTAACGGATGTTACGATCGCGTTCAGTATTGCTATTTTCTTTTTAGGACTGTCTGCCGCCTTAATGGGCAAGCTTGTTGAGAGGAATGGGCCGAAAGTTTCTGCGATTATTGCCGCGGTTTTGTTTGGTGTAGGCACGGCAGGATCGGGGTTAGCGATCATGGTCGAGTCCAAATTGCTTTTGTACTTTTTCTATGGTGTTGTCGGCGGCTGCGGTTTAGGAATTGGCTATATTGCACCGGTGTCGACCTTAGTGAAATGGTTTCCCGATAAACGAGGATTGGCGACAGGCCTGGCGATTATGGGCTTTGGGTTTGCTGCAGCTATTTGGGGACCGACGATTAAGGTATTGATCTCTTCAGTTGGTTTATCAGCGACGTTTGTTATTTTAGGCGCAGCTTTTTTTGTGATTATGTTCACTTCGGCACTTTACTTGGAGAAACCTGAAAAGGACTATCTGCCTGAAGGCTTTAAGAAAAAAGTCGCGGCGGGTGATAAAGAGATCAAGCAAGATTTGGCGTTTATTGGATTGAACTCGGCCGTAAAAACCCCACGATTTTACGGTTTATGGCTGATGTTGTTTATTAACGTCACCTGCGGCATTGCGATTATTGGCGTTGCGTCGCCCTTACTGCAGGAGGTGTTGGGTATCTCGGCGCTGGTGGCGGCTGCGGCGGTGGGGTTGATGGGAATATTTAATGGCGCCGGTCGGATTTTTTGGGCAGCTTTGTCGGATTATTTAACACGACCGATTGTCTATATTATTTTCTTTGCAACGCAAGCCGTGGCATTTTATATTCTGCCGTCGATCACTGAGATCATTCTATTTCAGTTTGTTCTGTATTTTATTATGTCCTGTTACGGCGGGGGGTTTGCCTCGATTCCGGCTTACATAGGCGATATTTTTGGCACCAAAGAGCTAGGGGCGATTCATGGTTATATCCTAACCGCTTGGGCAGCAGCAGGCCTGGTCGGACCGTTGATTATCTCGATGGTAAAAGATGCCACGGGTTCTTACGCCGAAACGCTCTATGTGTTTTCTGGTTTTTTTGTGGTGGCGTTAGTGGTTTCAATTGCAATGCTGATCAACATTAAATCCATTGAGAAAAAACAGCGGGGTGCTGGCTAAACTAGGAGAGACGTTATGGCAGGTGGATGGGCGCGCGACGGCGCGGTGCAAGATCAAATTGATGCCACTGTGGAGGACGCGGTTAAGCAGGCACGCAGTGAACTGCAAACCGGAGAGAGTGCAGAATTTTGTATAGAGTGTGATGCGCTGATTCCAGAAGCGAGACGCTTGGCCGTTGTGGGCGTGCAACTTTGCGTTGTCTGTCAGTCAAAGGTTGAGGCGAACAAAGTCAGCAGTGGAATCAATCGTCGTGGCAGTAAAGACAGCCAGCTTAGGTAGCGTGAGGTGATGCTTGCTCATTTTAATCTGCTTGTTTAACGAGCGCTTAAAGCAGTCATTTAAGAATCGTAATGAGAACGACCAGGCCTGGTCGTTCTCTAAATTCTTTAAAAAAAGCATTATGAAGTAGAGTTAGCTCATTGTTTTTGTTAAATGAATTAAAATAAGAAATAGAAAATTAACCGACGTTACAGACACTTAGAGAGTTTAAAAAAAGGATGTTTACCATGCGTATAAAGATAGTGGCCGCTGGCCTATTTTCACTTTTACTGGTCGGTTGCGCTCAGAATCCTAATAGCTCACAAGCACTGCAGTGCGAAAACGGATTAAAAACGGCTTATGCAGAGCTGGACTTTGCAAAGGCCAATGGTTTAGATGGAACGGTTGAGTATACCAAAGCGGCCAGTTTATTGGGGGCGGCCAAGGTTCAACAGCAATTTGGAAAATACCCAAACTGTATCGATAAAGTGGAGCATGCCCGCGCTTTTATCAAAGCTTCAAAACGCTAGAACGCCGGCGAAGTTTGAGTGCGTAATCGTGTCTTTGCCTATATTACTCAAGGTACTAGGCTTCTTGTGCTTGAGTATGTGGCGGGCGCTTATCTAGAACCGCAAGTTCCAGGAGGCACTGTCGAAGAGGGGGAAACGCCAGAGGCGGCTGCGCTTCGTGAAGCGGAAGAGGAGACCGGACTTACAGGTCTTAAAGTAGTTTCGTTTTTAGGAACGTTTAAAAAGGATCTCCGAACCATTGGTCGAAATGAAACGATTAAGGCGTGGTTTTTTCATTTGGAGGCGGAACCTCCTACGCCTGAAAGATGGCAACACAGCGAAACAAAATCGCACGAGGGCGCAGCCCCGATTCTGTTTGAACTTTACTGGGTGCCGATGGACGCAATTCCTACGTTGGGCGGGATCGACAACGCCTTGTTAGATAAATTGGCAGAGTCTGTTGCCAGACAGCGTGCTTCAAAACCTTAAAATAGTTACGGAAAGTGTCGGCACCGAAAAATTTACCCTCATTTTTTTATTGCTTGTATGAACTGTGTAGCCGATGTCGGCCGTGCAGAGTATTCGGGTGATTTGGATTAGCATAATTCGGATTTTAGCAATCGCTTACATTGACTTAACGCTATGCCAGGCCTGGTAGGTTTAAAATACTGAAGCCAATGGTGGCTTTATGGCCACTAACAAGACCGAGACTCCTTACTCTTCTATTTTTTAGGCAACGGCTCATGCTGTTTTTCAAGCAAAGCGGTCACAAACCATTGCAATCCTTTACCTTTAGAGTGTGAATTCCAAGCGAGTAGTGTTTGCACTTTAAAAGCATCATGCACGGTCTGTTTTTGAATCAAACGTTTTGATTTTAGGTCTTCTTCAATCAAGAAATCTGGCAAATACCCCATGCCAATGCCAAGAATTTGCGCTTGGCGTTTGGTTTCCATGCTGGAGACGGTTATGGTTTTTTGTCTTTGCAAAACGGCCGCACTTCGAGTGGGTAAGCTGCGTGCAGAGTCCGCGACGACGACCATGATTTCTTGCATCAATTGAGGTTCGGTAATGGGCTGTTCAGCGTGTGCAAACGGATGGTTTGGCGACACCGCAAAGATGAACTCCATGTCAATATAAGGCTGGACACTCAGGCCGCCAACCGATGGGATCTCGCCCGTCGCGCCTATCACTAAGTCGCAGCGCCCAGAAATCAGAGCATCCCAAGTCCCGCTAAGCACCTCCTCACTCAATCTCAACTCAGTGTGCGGTGAAATAGCCATAAATTCTTGGCATATTTCGAGTATTGGCGTTAGAGGCACGGTGTCTGCAATCGCCACCCGGAGTTCGCTCTCCCATCCGGAGCCGACTTGTTCGACACTTCTTTGAACCTGTTCGCTAAGTTGTAACAGTAAACGTCCATCTTTCAATAATCGTTCACCGGCTTCGGTCAGCGTGGCACGGTGACCTTGGCGATTAAACAGGGCGACGTTCAGCTGACTTTCGAGTTTTTGTATACTGTAAGTCACGGCAGAAGGAACCCGGTGCAGCGCTTTGGCGGCGGCCGCAAAACTGCCTTTTCGGGCAATGGCATCCAATACGAGCAGACTGTCGAGCGGTAAAGGGTGTTTCACAAAACATCTCCATCAGTTTTTTTGAACAACTGGCTCAAAATATTTCAATATCAAATGATTTTAAAGCAAATACAATGGATCTAACAGTTAAATTATTTGAATATATTTAGAGATGTTAAAAACAGAGTGTTTAGATCAGTTGTTGGTTTTAGCGCTTGAATTGATCGCGTTTAATAATTCATTACAAAATAAGGGTGCGAAACCAAACGGTTTAAAAGAGTGATTATGAAAAATTTTAAAAATACCACAAGTGGATACGGGTGGGGCGCGATTGGCCTACACTGGGTTTTAGCGATTTTAATTATCGCCGCTTGGGGCGTTGGTAAGTATATGGTGGGCTTGGGGTACTACGATTCCCTTTACCATCTTCTACCTGAGTGGCACAAAATAGTGGGAGTCATCATTGCAGTTTTAATGCTGTTACGATTTATTTGGCGCCTCGTAAATCCACGCCCAAAAGCGCCTGTTGAACACCGTGCTTGGGAGAAAGTTTTGAGCTACACCGTGCAGTTAGGTTTTTACGGTTTAATCTTGCTGATTGTGGTGACAGGCTATTTGATGTCGACCGCTTCAGGCGCGAGCATTGTTCTGTTTTTTGGTTTAGAGATTCCCGCTTTTTCATCGGCATTTATTGAGGACCAAGAGACCGTTATGGGTGAGTGGCACGAGATATTGACCACTGCATTGGCGGTTCTACTACTTTTGCACATCGCCGGTGCGCTAAAACACCACTTTTTAGATAAAGACACCACGCTTAAAAATATCATTAAACCAGGAGAGAGAGTATGACATCCATGAAACCCTTTAAAAAAGCCATTATTGCCAGTCTGTTTAGTTTAGGAATTGGTTTTAGCAGCGCCAGTTATGCCGATCATTACATTATTGACACCGAAGGCATGCACGCGTCCATCGAGTTTAAAGTCAGCCATTTAGGCATCTCTTTTATGAAGGGGCAGTTCCGTCAGTTTACGGGAGACTTTCATTACGATCCAGCCAACCAGGCGGCCAGTAAAGTTAAGGTAAAAATTGATGCCACCTCTTTAGACACAAACCATGCGGAGCGTAACATACACCTAAAAGGCGCCGATTTTTTTGATGTAAAAAAACATAAAGAAGCTGGGTTTGTCAGCACGGGCTATACGGTTGTAGATGCAGAGAATGGTGTTATGCACGGTAACTTTACACTGCGCGGCATCACCCATCCTTTGGATATTAAGGTCACGCATACCGGTGGTGGACAAGATCCTTGGGGGGGTTACCGACAAGGTTTTGAAGGTCATGCGACCTTGTCTTTAAAAGATTATAAAATGAAGGGCGCAGGAAAGTTGGGACCGGCCTCTGACAAAGTGGAGGTTACGCTGTACATCGAAGGTATTAAGCAATAAGCAATAAGCAATGATTGCTGGGTTTTGATGGCTTTTGTCTTTGATTGATTCCCTGAGTTCAAGCTTCATAAGCAGACAAAGAGCCGTGATACCTGTTTTGAGTCGTCCTGAAAAGGGCGGCTTTTATCATTTATTGCGACCGTTTATTCTTGGTAAGGCGAATGCTAAAAGAGGTAAAAAATGCTAAAACTACACTTTCACAATCTCTGGTTTCGAGATAGAGATGAAGAGATCATCTTCATAAAGTCTCAAGCCGTCAGAATGCGCGCGGGAATTTTGCTTTTGGTTCCTATTTATACGCTCTTAGTTCTGTTTACCACGGTCTTTGGTGCATCATGGCAGGTCTGGGATGGCTCGAGCATGGAAGAGAGTTTTGAGGTGTCTCAAAACTTTAACGTGCTTTATGAGGCGTTGGTGTATAGAACAACTTACGATTACACCATTCCTACATTGGTGCTTTTTTATGCGCTGTTTGAAATGATTGCGGGGATGTTTGTGAGAACCTCTTATTTATCGCCCACACTTCATTTAGCCACTTTTTTAACCAGAAATACGCCTCCAAAGTGGGAGCCTTTAAAGCCTAAACGGTTTGCTTGGACAATAGGCGGTACGATGATTGCCGCGTGCTTACTGTTTTTTAATCCGGACTCCTTTGCAGTTGCTTTAAACTCGACCCTTTCAGCCAATGTTTTACCGACCGACAGAAACTATATGCCGGACTTTATTCCAACAATGGTTTGGTTTTGCTTTGGTTTAATGTGGTTAGAGGCGACCTTCGGCTTCTGCCTAGGCTGTAAATTACACTGGATTTTGGCTAAACTGCGAATCTTTAAACAAGAGTGCTACAGCTGCAGCAATGTTGATTTTGCAGAAATGCAGTATCAGGCAGAGCTTAAAAGACAAATTGAAGCGTTGAATAACCTAAATGAAGAGACAAGTGAAAAGAGTGTTTCATCCTAATCGACTCTCTTGAGTCAGCTTTGATAGAAATGCTTAAAGCAAAGGGCGAAACGATGGTATTGCGCTCATCCGGCCGACTCGCTTTAAAGCGTTTAGAATAAATTTTAAAGCCTACGTAAAGTAGGCTTTTTTGTTAGGTTTTTATTGTTCTTTACTTTTTACCATGAGGGTTTATCCAAGTTTTTCGGAGACGTAATATCTCCGAAAGTAACGCATGAACACTCCAGATT
>CAZVPH010000053.1:0-8863 GCA_964628125.1 uncultured Thiosulfatimonas sp.
TACGAGAGGCGATAATGCCCTGAATTCCGGCATTGCCCTGCATTCTTACAGTCATAGTGTACTTTTGAGGGGTGTATAACGACTCGGCAATTTCTTGCGCTTGTTGCAACATACCTTCTTGTTGAGCACGGCGATTGATATTGTCAGAATCCAGTTGCTCTAGGTAGACTTGCGCTTGTTGAGCGGTCGGCGCGGTTAAAAAATGAAACGCAGTGGTGACATCGCTGACACGACTGGCGGCATTGATGCGCGTGGCAACTTGAAAGCCTAAAAACTCTGCATCGTAAGGCTGGCCTTGGTTGTCATTTAAGAGCCGCATCGCTTGCCATGCAGGCGAACTGAACTGGTTAATGTATTGTAAACCCGACTGAACAATGGCGCGGTTATTAGGGCTTTTTAAACTGACGCTGTCGGCAACGGTGCCCAGGGCAACGTTTAGCGCCAAGGCTTTTAAGGAGACGCTGTCGGCGGGCAGTTGGCCTTGAGTAATCAAGGCTTGTCGAACTTGTGACATGACGATAAAAATAACGTAACAGCCGGCAACGGTTTTATCATAGTCGCAACCTTCTTGTTGAGGGTTAACTGTGACGGTCGCACTCTTGGGTGCACCCTCCGGTGACATTTGGTGGTGATCGGTCACACAAACCTTAATGCCTGACGCCTTTAAGCGTGCAATCCTTGGTTCATCACTGGAGCCTTGGTCTGCAGAGATCACCAAAGAAATGGGTCTGGGAATATCAAGGATGCGTTCAACCACTTCATCGGTAATGCCGTAACCGGATTTACGTTCGCCAATGATATGCACCACACGCGATTCAGCCACCCCAAAGTAGTCAACCAGTGCGGTTTTCGCCACCCAAGCAGAGGTTACGCCATCGGTGTCGTAATCGGTGGCCAAAACAATCACGCCTTCTTCTTGAATCGCTTGTGCGATCAAGTTTGCAGCGATCTCTGAGTTTTTTAAGGCACGAGGATGTTGAATGTGTTTTAATTTAGGAAAGACGACTTTCTCTAAGTCGGTGGTGTCATCGGTCCGGTTGGCGACTAAGTGGGCCTGCAAATCTGACAAGCCCAAAGATTTCGCCACCTCATACACGGCGGCATTAGCCGGACGCTCTACTATTTTTGGAATTTTTATCATGAAAGGATTTTAACAGAATGCACGCCGTTATATGCGTATACCTACATGGCTTTTTAAGCAGTGGGCAGAGTCAAAAGGGCCGATGGCTGCTGGAAAAACTGCGTATCGAGGTCGACACCAATCAAGCAGCTACTGCCCCCGGGGACGTTCATCCACCTCAAGTGTTTAAAGAGTTTTTGACCTTGACCTATCCGATTGGCAGTCCTCTTGATAGTATTCAAGCGATTGAAGCTGCATTACAGCCTTTACGAGCTAATCAAAACAGTTCGTTGATTTTGATGGGCTCTTCCATGGGCGGTTATTACGCTCAGTTTTTAGGGCAAAAATATACCTTGCCTTACATCATGATCAATCCAGCACTCAATCCACGGCCTATTTTTTTAGAAAATTTAGGCGCTCACGCTAACCCGAGTACGGGAGAGAAATTGGTAATTGACCTGGTTTATATTCAACAAGTCGAAAGTTTTGATGTGCCACTGTTAAACCCAAAGGTTCCAGCGATGTTGCTGATCGACGAGGGGGACGAAGTGATTGATAAAGAGTGGGCCTTGAACCTTTACTCAAATCGGGCAGACACGACAACAGAAGTTCATCTGTTTAAAGGCGGTGACCACGCGTTTCAACACATGGAAGAGGCTTGGCCGTTAATTAAGGCGTTTGTTGCGGGTTTGGAACCAAATGTTTAAAAATGTACAAGTCTATTTTGACCAGGCCTGGTTGACAGGCGCACGACAATGATAGAAATTAACATTGGATTAAACTTAGATTAAGCCCATTCTTCAAACAAAAAACCAATAAGACGGTCTTCGATTTGCAGAGCTTTCGCCAGGCTTTGAACCTGTGTGGCAATTAACTGGTTGTTCACTAGGTGGGTTTCTAAGCTTGGCATGTCATTTGTAGCTTCGGTTTGCAGGCTGCTGTTTAGGTTGGCAATCTGGTGACTGTTTTCAGCCAACGCTTTAAAGCCGTTTTGTATGCCTTGTTGTGCAATTTGAGATGCGGAACCATTTGGGGTGTTTAAGACATTCATGACGTGCGCCCTATATTTTCTTTTTTATTTTCTTGTTGAGCGACCTCAAAAGGGTCATTGGTGTTGACGGTGTACTCTATATAAGTATTGCCCAACTTACTGCCACCTTCTCGATCTATTTTAATCGTCAGTTTCTCATCTTGCCAGGTGTAAGCCGAGTATTTTTGAGAGCTTCCCCAACCTTTTTTTAGGATGCGGGTTGGCGGTCCAATCATTTGCATTAACTCTAATGCGATGTCACCGCTGTGAATCTCATTATTGGGCTGTCCGCTATTTTGTGAGTAAGGGCGATATAGGCGTTTGACCGAGATTACTTTCCCCGAGGGGTTGTAGCGAAACTGCACATAATAGCTGTCGCGTATTCTGGACCAACTAAAAAACTTATCGACATTGCGTTGCCTGACCGTCGCTCTCGCTTGTGAAAAACCGCCAATATCCCAAAAGTGAGAGCGCACGCTCTCTACGTCGGCCGAGAGTAACTCAAGCCCTAAAAACTTAACTTGGCTGACGGGAGTTGTCACAGCTTCTTCTGCTTGACTGCTGTGCGGCAGCGTCCAAAAAAACAGCGAGAGTAGCCATAACCAATAAAGCCGTGCGTTTGGTAACCCGGCCTGCTCAAACACAGAGAAAGAGGGTGTTAGAGAGTGCTTGGTATTGCTCTGGGCCAATGGGTTGAGTTTTTTAAACGATAAATTCATTTGAGTAGAGTCTCTTTACTTCAAAATGTTCGCTCTGTTAATATTTTTTAGCTGTAAAAATAAAGAGTTACAGTGCCACCTTAATGCTAATGGTTAACAGAGTAGAAGGCCTGTTTATTAGACTTAAAGCGCTTGTCAACAGGCGTTTTTATTGCACTTTGTCTCTAGAGTATCGGCTGGTTTTCAAAAAACTTGAACTGTTTCACTGAGAAATGATTCACGCAGTGTCTGTGCACTAAATGCTAAAGCCAGTGGGTTAGGAGCAAGAGGGGGTTGAATCATGTTTAATTGATGTCGCATTACTTTAAAATGGGCATCGGATAGGCTGTCTTTTTAATCGTATGCTATTTTGAATGACGTGATGATTGATCTTTAGGTTGAGCTCAATGCAAATTAGCTTAAAAGTGCACCTTGAACTCGAATTAAAATGCGACCGCGACCAATGAGCGGCTTAAAAAGAGTGGTTTAAAAAATAGATAAAGGCAGTGTTGTCTAGGCTTTTTCGTAAAGCCTAGAGTGGGGCAATCAACAATGTGAACAATTAACACAGCAGTCGTTTTTTAGCGCGCTGTTTAAGTTATGCGACGCCTTGCTTCTCACGGATCTCTTGCTTGCGCTTCATCTCGACGGTAAGCGTGGCTGTAGGGCGCGCTTCCATGCGAGCTAGGCCAATTTCGTCACCACTCATTTTACAGTAACCAAAGTCTCCGCTTTGAATGTCGTTTAAAGATTCATCAATTTTGCCAATTAATTTGCGTTCACGATCTCGCGTGCGTAGCTCAAGTGCAAACTCCTCTTCTTGTGAAGCACGGTCGCTTGGATCCGCCGGCGTATCAGAAGCACTTTGTAGATGAGAGACTGTGCTGTTGGCCTCTTCAATGAGCTGTGTTTTCCAAGTGGTTAGCTTCAGTCTAAAGTGTTCGAGCATGGCGGGGCTCATATACTCTTCATCTTTAGAAGGCTTATAGGCCGGGTAGTTTTCAATAAAATCCATTTGTGTTTCCATTTTATATCTCCTAATACACCTCTACGTACCATAATTTGGCCGCATTCTTTAGTGCACATGCTCTATATCATTGTTATTGAACACAAGTTTAATAACGAGTTTTCTATCTCTTTAAATAAGAACAATCCAGCGGCTAAATGCCATTCAACTATTCAACAACCCGCTTTTATAGCAGTTTTATAGGCTGAGGACAAGCTATTTCAGTAAAAGTAAGTAATAACTCTTGTTTCAACCCACTATTGTTTATAGGTGAAATAACTTATGAAGTATGTTTTGTCTTGAGTTTCCTTTTTATTTAAAGCAGAATCCACGTCCACATGTCGACATGTAGACACGTCCAGTTTGGTTACAAAACATTATTTTAAAAAAAGAGAGAACCCTATGGCACTATTACAAGCACTTTTATTTGATGTAGATGGAACTTTGGCAGACACGGAACGTGATGGCCATCGTCCTGCATTTAACATGGCGTTTAAAGCTGCCGGATTGGATTGGGACTGGAGCGAATCTCTGTATGGTGAATTACTTGCGGTGACAGGCGGTAAAGAGCGTATTCGTTACTACCTAGAAAAGTTTAATACCGATTTTGTTAAGCCCGAAAACTTTGACGATTTTGTCAAAGGCCTGCACGCCTCCAAAACTGATTTTTACACTCAGTTAATGGCGGAAGGTAAAATCCCGTTGCGTTCAGGCGTTGAACGTTTGATTGCTGAAGCGAGAGCAGTGGGTATGAGAATGGCGGTTGTTACCACCACAACACCTGCGAACGTAACAGCACTTTTAACCAATACCTTAGGGCCAGACTCTGAAAGTTGGTTTGAAGTTATCGCGGCAGGTGACATTGTGCCGGCTAAAAAACCTGCGCCAGACATCTATATTTGGGCGCTGGAGCAAATGAATTTAACCGCAGACGATGCCATCGCATTTGAAGACTCATTTAACGGTTTTAAATCTTCTCAAGCATCGAATCTTAAAACGATCATCACCATTAATGAGTACACTAAAGCAGATGATTTTAGCGGCGCTGAGTTGGTATTGGACCAAATGGGGGAAGCGGACAACGCCTTTACGGTGTTAGACGGCGATGCACAAGGGCATACCTATTTGGATTTAGCCTTAGTTAAAAAAATTCATGCGGCTTAGTCACAGAGCAGTAACTGTCCACTATCCACTACTCAAAATGCTCTAGAGTTTTTTAGATTTTAGTTACGAAAAGCGTACTCTGGGTCATTAAAAACGCAGTGAAAGCTGTGACGCAAAGCCCAATAACCGACCAGGCCTGGTCGGTTATTGGGCTTTTTTTATGAGTGTGATAACGCTTTTGTTGTGCTGTATTGATGTGTTTAAAACTTTTACTGTAATGCATTAGCGGGCTTTATTTAGATTGCTTCATCTTTTTAAGGTCAGCGCAACGGTTTCAAAGTGAACGCCTTCCCAGCCAAACTGCATAAAATTACGAATGTTCTGATGATCACTGTTTTCGGGGTTCTTTAAAACGTCGTTAGCATAAAAATCACCAAAAGCATGTAATGTCGCTTGCTTTGATAAGCCGTTTAAAAGGCCAAATGACAATATTTTACACGAACCATTATTGCTGTTTTTTTGGTTCATAACTTTGCCATTTGTGAAGTTTTTGGGTGTAAAATTGTAATAATAGTCAATAAGTTGCATTGTCTTATTAAAGTCAACTGGAGCGCAGTTTAATTGCTGGATAAACTCGTCGATTGTCTGAATTTTGCAGGGGTTCATGCATAGCCTTTTAAGAAGTTAATCGGTTGGTTTTATGTAGAGTGTGCGTCGTGTTGCTTGAAATAAACTTTATTATAAACGCCAAATAGATGTGCTAAATTTAAGGCGTCACAGTCGTAGACCGGCTCACCAATCGTGTGACTCCAAACGCAGCCTCGGTTGAAGTGGCCAACCGTAACTTAGGGATTGCGCCATTATTTAAATCTCGGCCTCTACTGAGTAAACGCTCCGCTCTGAGCGACATCCATAAAGAGTTCTGCACACCACCGCCCACGGTATAAATCTGTTGGATTGCAGGACAGCCAAGCTCTTGCAGTGTCGCATAAGCAAGTTGTTCAACGCAAATAAGGCCGTGAACCACGCCTAAAAAATAGTCTTGATGCGCCAGTGAAGGCGACGCGCACTCTATTTTTTGATCTGGCTTAACCGGCATCCGAGGGGCTAAGTTTGGATCCGCAATCGGGAAGCGCTCTCCCGGCTTTTTAAGAGGGTAGTAAGCGTTTTGTTCTACAATCGCCAGACGACGCTTGTTACGTTGAATGGCTTTAATCAAAGCGGTTATTTCAGCGAGAGAATAGGTGTCCGTTAGGAGCGCGCCCCCACTGTTTGAGGCGCCGCCCACTAACCAAACATTGTTTAGACGATGGCTGTAAATCCCCAGCTCGCTTGAAAAAATTGGCACGTCCGAAATGACTTTAATCGCCAGAGTTGAGCCCAGTGAGATAACCGCGTCGCCGACCTTATGTGCGCCCGAGGCTAAAAACCCAGCAATACTGTCCGTCGTGCCAGCGTGCAAAACCGCTGCTTTAGAAAAGCCATAACGCTCAATAATTTCGGGGCATAGCCTGCCTATGGGCAGGCCAGGAGGGACTACTTTTGGTAGCTTGATGGGTGCCGTTTTAAATAATAGGGAATGTTGCAGTAAAAGACGCTGAACCCAATCTGGCCAGGCCTGGATAATCGAGTCGTAACC
The DNA here is from genome assembly GCA_964628125.1 of uncultured Thiosulfatimonas sp. Lineage (GTDB taxonomy): Bacteria > Pseudomonadota > Gammaproteobacteria > Thiomicrospirales > Thiomicrospiraceae > Thiomicrorhabdus. Next base: position 6,598 of record CAZVPH010000053.1, read on the forward strand.
GGTTTTAAGAGCACTATTTTCATCGGTGATCGCAGCCTGTCCACTTAAGAAAAAATTTACGCAATCGATCTGATGACAAAGAAAAACGGGTGTAGGGTCTGTTTGTCTCTTTGCAGCAACAGTTTTCGATAAGAAAAGTGCCTTCGCCAAACTGCTCGACGCACCGACTGCGCCGCTCATGGAGTTGAATCCAGGGAAACCACTTATCCATTCAGCCTCTTGAATCGCTTGTTGATCGTGATACATCGATGCATTGCTTAAAGCGCTATTTTCGCTGTCGCAAAGCAAAACTGTCGATGACGTGGCGTCCACTACCAAGTGGTTCACGCAGTTTAGGTCAAAGTTTTTAGTGATCTTAACCAGTAGTTGATGCACAGCTTCAATCCAAAATGCAGAGTTTTGAGTGGCACTTTTTAACGGCGCATTTAAAAGAGGAGGGGCGAGCGACACAGAATTAGTGTAGAGCACTTTTTCATCTTCTAGCGCGGGGGGATGAGGACTATTTTTGGTCGAGTGGCGTGGTACTGTTTTTTCAACAATACACCCTCTAACGCCTGAGGTGCCGATATCAATACCTAATACAATGATGCTCTTCAAAGAACCTACTCCCGACTTACTGGGAGTGCTTGAGTTAGGCGTGGTACGAGTGTTCATGTGGTTTTGTGCTCGTTCATAGGTCAATCGACCAGATTTGTGGGCTCATAACCGCGCTCTAGGGAGACGACGGAGTCTATTAGCATAATTATAGGGTAAGTTGTAGGGGAATTTGCTGGTTACTTTCAGAAAACAAGTCGATTTAAAATGAATTGACTGGAAATTGAGTTCACATAAAAGGTACAATTTGGTAATATTTTTTTCCCACTTTTTAAATGAACTGTAAAACTTAATGCCGATTCAGGCCTTTGCCAGGCGCTGGTTTTTTATCCATTAATTTTTAATTCATATTGTTTTAGATGTTTTAGATTATATTGCGGAGCGATTCTAAATGAATGAGTTACAACAGGTTTTGCTTGGATTTGCTGTTGTTGTTATTATCGGGCTTTACGTGCTCAGTCGTAAGCGCTCAAGCGCTTCGGATAAAAAAACAACAGCAAACAGGGCAGAAACGACTCAAACCAAGGCAGCAAGTAGCAAAATTCAGCCGAATGCGTCCGATAAAACTACGTCATCCAATCTGAAAAACGCCACCGAGCTAAACGTATCAGCGACGACTCAACAAAATGAACAAAACTTTGGATATAACGCGCAGGCTTACCAAGCTTCGCAGGCGCTGAATGATCTGGGCAGCGCGCATATTCCGCTTTCAAAACTAACCCACGATCGTTTAACGAGAACTGAAACTGAGGAAGAGCTTGATCAAACTTTAAGATTTAACCGAAATCAAACCACACTCTCTTTTGGTGAGGAATTTGATCTACCAGAACCACTCTTAGATGAGGTTCTTTCAGATCCGATTCCAGAGCCGATTTATGTAAGAAACACAGCAGAAAACCCTGCAGGTAACGTTGAGTCGATGGACGAGTTTGCAAACGACTCTATATCTATAATTGAACCGGTTGTACAGGAGCCGTCAGCGTTAAATATAGCGAGTAGCAACGCAGACAATAAGGACGAAGACGTTGTTCAGCACTCTATTGATCCCGACGTGAGCCTTGTCGGAGTGAATGAAAATGGGGGCAAGCACCATCGACTGATCGTTGAGGACCCTGGTATGAATTCTGCCGAGTATCACTATGTTGCGCCAGATCACGAAAAGCCAAGCTTTGGCGTGCCTGCAGAAGAGGTGGGTAAGTCGCCGGGTGTGCCATCGGGCGAAAAACAGGCCTATGAAGTCTTTGCCATCTTGGTGATGAGTACAGCTCAAGAGTTCTCTATGCCTTTGTTGAATCACGCCTTACTAGGCGTTGGCTTAGTTTTTTCAGAATCCGGGATTTACGTCAAAAAAGACAATATGGGCAATGAGATTATTAAGGTTGCCAACCTTTTAGAACCAGGGTCCTTTCCAAAAGCAGATCTTGAAAATCACGCAACGCCGGGCGTGGTCATGATTCTTGAACTGCCCACAACCGTCAAAGCACCCGCAGCAATGCATGACATGATTATGATGGCGCGTAAGGTGTCACAACGGTTACAGGGGCGTCTGTACAATATGGAGCGTCATCTTTTAAAAGAATCAGACCTACAGGTCATGCGTGATATCGCGGTTTCCTACGAGTCAAAACCAATTAAAAACTGCTAGTCGTTACGATGTCGAAGACTCAATTTC
>CAZVPH010000054.1:0-8832 GCA_964628125.1 uncultured Thiosulfatimonas sp.
TAGCATTTCACGATCGTCCATCAAGCTCTCATCAATATCGACTTTAATTAATTCATGCTTGCCGGTCATCACCACCTTAACCATGCCGCCACCAGATTCGCCTACCACTTCCATTTTGGCCACTTCTTCTTGCGCCGCTTGCATATTTTTCTGCATCTCTTGCGCCTGCTTCATTAAGTTGCCCAAACCACCTTTACCACCAAACATAACTTTTCCTTTTGTCCTAAAAGACGATTAACTTAGAATTTATTTTTATAATTTATTTATTCTCTGCACTCAAGCATGAGAGGGTGAAACGCTGTAAAACGTATATGCCTTAAACTGGTTGAATACTGTCAGCAATAATTTCCACGCCTAACTGCTGATTAAATGCCTGTACCACCCCATCTTGCTCGATGGATTGTACCGCATCCGCTTGCCTGGCTTGCGCCTGTTTTTTCGCCTGTTTCGTCGGTGTAAAGTGCTCATGAGCCGCCACAAACTCCAGCAACATCGACTCACCAAAGCGAGTCTTAACCGCCTCAGTCAACTGACCAAATGCGATCTCTTGATTTGAATAGTTCTGCTCAGGATCCACACTGACCGCCATAGAAACAGCGCTAAACTCAACCAACACCGAATTACGTGCGATTTCAGCCGCCATCCCTTTTAATCCCAACTGCCGAATAATCTCCAACCAGTTATCAAGATCGGCCTCATAACGAATCTCGCCAAACACTTCCGTCTGCGATTCATCTCGTGGACTTTCTTGGCTCTCTTCCTGATCATTCATTAAACCACTGAAAATATTTTTTGTGCCGTCAAAGCCTTGTTCATTCTGAACAATCTCATCTTCATACACAGCAGAACTCATACCCTCTGTACCAGAAAACTCACCCTGCTTAGCCGATGCCTGCATCGCTTGCAATTGGTTTAATGCCGTCATCGCCGGAGAAGTGGTTTGCTGCGACTGTTCAGCTGTGTGAGACGCTTGATTTAAGCTGGTTCCAACCAAACTTAAGGCATTAGATTCTGATTCCTCTTGCTCATCTAAAACCGGATCCAATCCAGACGGCGGTTCTGATTGAGACACTAGCCGTGATTCTGAACCAAGATTAACCGCTGAAGCGCTTGCTGAGGTTACTGCCCTCTCTGAGGGTCTACTAGGCTTTCCCAGCGGTTGTTTCAACCTCTCTTTAATCCTTGCAAGATGGTCTGAATTTGAAGATTGAGGTTGAGGTTGTGATTGATCTGATGCTGCATAGGGCTCTGTTTGCTCATAACTTATTGACTCACGTTCATCCTGAAACCCCTTAGATGTAACCATGCCATTGGTTTGGTCATGGCGTTGCTCATCATCTCCTGCATAGCGATCTTCAAAAGTGTCGTGAGAGTGGGCAAACGATTCATCGGGCTGATTCGGACAGCTCTGTTCCCATGACGGTGCCGGATTTTCTGTATAAGGCTCCCCTAGACTTTGCTCCGAATCACTCATCGCCGCAAACACCTGTTCGCTAGGATTCTGCTCACGGTTGGGGGTCGATGCGGCGGCCTGTTGAGTGTCCATAAAAGTGGCGTCTGGTTGGTTTCCTGCACTCGCTTTAGTCGTTTCAATGTGTTTATTTACATCACTCTCTGCCTCCGCACCCTCGTCTGTGTAATCGGTTGTCGACGTCTCTTTAATAAAGTCGGTTCTGGGCACTATTTTTTTGCCCACCAATGAGCGTGCTGACGCCAAACCTGCCAAAGCATTTTTAACCTCTGCCTCATTCGAGGTTTCGAAAGATGCGCTGTGAGCTGGCGCGTGTCCGCCTTGATTGGATCTGGTGGTTGAGTGCGAAGGCTTTATTGTGGCCGCGCTTGTTGTGACCGCACCTGCGGTTGACTTTACGGCACTGTTACCTGCCTGGCGTGCCGAAACTAAAGCTTCACTGCTCGCAGGCTGAAACGCCAACATACGAATCAGTGCCATCTCAAAGCCGATGCGAATGTCGGGAGCAAGTTGCATGTCTTGTTTTGCCAGCAAAGCAATCTGATACAACAACTGGACTTTTTCCGGTGACATCTGCCCTGCAAGCGTGATCAACACCTCGTCTGGTAGGCTCATAGACGCGGCATTTTCGCCAAACACTTGGTAGTAAGAGAGTGCGTGCAAGGTCTCGATTAACTGCGACAACAACGCTTGATAGTCCACGCCCATCGCCGCCAATTGTTGCACCGACTGTTTGACCTGTTCAGGATCGTTTGCCGCTAATCCTTGCAACACCGCCAAACTGTATTGCTGATCCACCAGGCCCAACATGGTTTGAACCGGTTCAAACAACACTTCGCCGGCACCGTAGGCGATCGCCTGGTCTAAAAGACTCAAGGCATCGCGTGCCGAGCCGTCAGCGCCTTTGGCAATCAACGCCAGTGCGCTCATCTCAAACGCTAAACCCTCTTGTTCCATAATAAAGGCCAAGTGGGTTTGGATCTGTAGCGGTGTTAAGCGCATTAAGTTAAATTGCAAGCAGCGCGATAGAACGGTCATTGGTAACTTATGAGGGTCGGTGGTTGCCAATAAAAACTTAACGTGTTCTGGCGGTTCTTCCAAAGTCTTTAAAAGGGCGTTAAAACTGCTCTTAGAGAGCATGTGAACTTCGTCAATCAAATAAACTTTATAGCGACCTTGCGTCGGTGCAAACTGGACATTGTCTAAAATCTCGCGTGTATCATCTACTTTAGTCTTAGACGCCGCATCCACTTCGATCAAATCAATAAAACGGCCTTCATCAATCGAGCGGCAGGTATCACAGACGCCACACGGCGTAGACGACATCCCCTGTTCGCAGTTTAAAGCTTTTGAGAAAATACGGGCAATTGTGGTCTTCCCCACCCCGCGCGTACCGGTAAACAGATAGGCATGATGTAGGCGCTGTTGATCCAATGCATTCGCCAATGCCTGCATAACATGCGCTTGACCGACCAATTCTGAGAACTTTTTAGGACGCCACTTACGGGCAAGAACGGTGTAACTCATTGCAATAAAACCTTAATTTAGACGTCGTGACTGCAGTGCTTTTAAAAAAACCTACAAAACCGGCGGAATAGTACGATCAAGCAACAGAAGTAGACAGTGGCAAATGCCTTGTTCAAAAGCTAACTTTAAAATCTGATTTATTTTAACGCGAAAAGACGGGGATTTGAGAACATTTTAAATAACACACCCTCCTTAGTTCAAGACAAAAACGATCCATCTGAATGGATTAAGAGACCATGTTAGGAGGCAATAGAGTGCACCAGGAATCGCAACACGCACACCCCCAAGCAAACTCATCAATGGATAAAAATTGATTCATTATGGGTGATTTGAGAGCAAAAAAGAGGTCATTTAAAACAGCAGAAGCTGGATCTAGACAGCAGACTTAAAAGGTAACAGCCACGACACAATCTTTAAAGGTTAAATCATTAAAATAAAGAGTCTGGCAATTGCTTATTCAAGCTAAAAAATCGTCAGTAATTAGAGGTTAAAACACTGAGAGTGATTGATTTACGGTGAAATAATAATGAAATAACAAAACATAAAATGGTGGCAACCCTACCCGCCTTACCTCGGCGCACGCATCAGAAGGTACCGTTGCTTCCTTCCGGACCTGGCGGAGTTCCCAACTTAGCGTCGCGAGGGGACGAATAGAGTCACCATAATAGATAGGGTTTACAAATCATAATGGTGGAGAGCGTGGGATTCGAACCCACGATAGGTTACCCTATACACGCTTTCCAAGCGTGCTCTTTCGGCCACTCAGACAGCTCTCCTAAAATGATGTGCGGATTATAACGACTAAGCTTAGTAAAGTCTAGTCGCGACATAACTAAAACGGGCTAAAGCCATTCAGCTTATAGCTTAACTCTCTTTCCAGCCACCCCAGAACATCCAGCCTTTATAATGCATTTTCTTCATTTCACAGTCCAGTCCTTCATAAGCACGTTCCCAGTTAAGAATCGGGCCCAAGAAAAAAGCCATCATGCGCTCGAAGAAGTTCATAGAAATGGTACTTCTGCGTTCAATTTCTAGACAGCTCTCGAAATATTCATTTGTTGTAGTCACTTTATTTTTCCCCAAGCCTGTTGATGTTGTCTCGCTGTAGCCCAAACAACGGTCTAATGTCACATTTCCGGGTGCGGTATTAACAATGCAAGTTCCCTGGTAGCCTACATAAACGCTGTCCTGTAAAACCACTCCATTATTGTTGGAAGCGCTTTCGCAACTCAAAAACTTGGAAGGCATGAACATAAATCCTGGTTTTTCGCAGACATAATTAAAACGAGAAGAAGAGGGGGTTATATTTGAGCTTTTAAAAACTCCTAGGCTGTGATTCTTAGCTGTTAAGTCCGCTGAAGTACAGCCAAAAAAACAGAAAAACCCACCAAACATTTTTTCAAACCCGGACGTCTTTTTTAATGGGTCTTCACCCTCTAATACATCGACTGGCTTGTGGTTTAAAACTCGATCGAATGCTTCACCGTCATAACTTTTAGAATAGAAATTAAAGAAATTAACTTTCTGAGGGGGGCGACCAATCCAAGCATCATTAAATTTTACATAGGGGTATTTCGTCTCTCTTGAATTGGCCAGCTTGGTCTCTGAAAACCCATAATTACAATAATTACTTCTGGCTTCAGAGCCTTTTACTAAAACTGCACTCGCTTGAGCATCAGACAAAGAGGCAAGATCTGTCGCAGTAAACTCCATATCCAAACAAGTAGAATATCTATTTTTACAGTAACAACCCGAATCTGCTTCAGTACTCTCCAACGACATGCCGTAAAGCGCCTTTCCTTCTGGCGTAAAAACTTTCATAAATTTCTTTGTGGCAGACAGCTGCACTGCAACCGCACTGAACTCAAGAGGCATTTCGACATCCGCAGCACGAGGGTTATGCTTATTACTCTCTAAGGCTTTAAAGTTACCGTCTTTATCAAAGTTACCAAAGGTAATTATTGCTGTTAAGTTTTTAATCTGCCCCTTGGTTTCATCTGAAGATGTAAACTGACCAACGCCTGCTAAAATGTTATCAACCGTTGTACTGGTTATCGCTTTATTAGGCATGTTTTTTGTAATGGCCAGCTCTGAGCGTAAAGCCACAGCCGCGATGTCACGCGCATAGTTATCTAGCTCTCGATCCAAAATCTTGGCATTAGTATATTCTAACACTTGATTAAACGTGGTTAATGAAAGGGCAATGGTGCCCGCGGCAAGCAAAGAAATGGCACCGCGTTGTAGCTTACGAACTCGACTGACTCGCATAATTTACTCCGACAAGGTTTTTAAAAGCTGTAAATTATTACGAGCTTTGGTATTTAAAGGGTCTTTTTGCAGCGCTTGTTCAAAATACTCTTGAGCACTGATGTATTTTTTTTGCAATAAATCGCAAAATCCTAGGTTATTCAAAGCACTGACTTGACGACTTACCTCGCTGGACCTTAACCAGGCCTGGTAGATCTCTTCAGCCAATGTAAATTCATCTTCCATTAACGCTAAACGCGCCAGTTCGGATTCATCATCAATGGTTTTCGTTGGTTGTTTATTCGCCTCTATCATCGATATTAACGCGTAGTTCACCTTGCCTTGCGCCTCGTAAGTTTTTGCCAACATCCGATACGTTCGGACATCGTGTTGTTGCACTTTACGAGCTTTTTGTAAAATGCTTTCTGCTCTGGCGTACTGTTTTTGTTCAATCGCCAAGTTGGCCAAATCTAATGCGAACTCGTACTCATCTTGATCATTAAGCTCCGTTGCCAGTGGCTCAACTTGTTGTGAGTATTTAGCATAATCCACATTGTTCTCTACCTTGTTTTTAGTAGAAGAACAACCGGCCAACAAAATCACCAGGCCTGGTAACATTATCCAACGCAGCAAGCTTCCGGCTGGACGACGACTTGGCTTCACTTTATTGACGACTCTGCGCTGTGTAATTTGTGTAATAGAATTCACCTTAATTGTTTTTACTTGCAGCCACATCACATGCTCCGCCCCATCATTACAAATTGCTCGCTGAGCAGTAGGATAAGGTATGGAATCATTAAAAATGGTAGGATCACCAGTGCCATTTTTGCTGACGTTTTAGCCGCTTTTTCTTCGAGCATCTCTTCTCGTGTTTGATACATACGACGCGAAAAGTCATTTAACGCTTCACTAATCGAGCTGCCTAACTTTTCATTTTGAATCAGCACTTGCATTAGGTTTTGAATATCCGATGTAGGGTTACGCTCTGCAAACTGTCGCATGGCTTCGGAACGTGGAACCCCAAGCTGTATCTGGTCTAATAAATACTCAAACTCATAACAGATCTCGGGGTGGACTTCTTTCAGTTCCATTGAAACACGCTGCAGCGCAACCAAATAACTTAAACCGGCGTTTATACAGATGTTTGACATGTCCAAAAAGTCCGGTAAATGCTGGTTAATCCGCTGCAGACGACTCTTGCCCAAATGAATTAAGACTCTTTCCGGCAGGAGCAATAAAACGACCGGAGTAAACACAATCCACAACACCGATATTCCTAGCCAACTCCACAGCAAAGCCATAACAAAAGCGGAACCAAGTACCAACGCATATTTAATAAACAAATAGGCGCCAACGTGCTTTTCATGTCGATAACCTGCACTGACCAGTTGCTGTTGTAGCAAAGCCAACTCTTTACCAGCTTTAGGGCCTAATGCCCGCCCTAACGTACACCACCAACAACCACGATAACTGTTCGATTGCTTGATGTACTGGCTAGAGAGTCCAACTCGGGCCTTAATACGCTCTTTATTTAGCTGATTTTCCTGCGCACTAAGCACACGATTCATCAGCAACCAAGCACTCAAAAAAACCAGGCCAGCAACCGTCACTAATAACATGGAAAAGGACATTCTTTAAAACCTCATCTTCAGCATCTGTCTTAAAATTAGAGTGCCTGTCAAAATCAAAGCCAACGAGACCGCAAACAATTTAATCCCGGTTGGGTCGTGCAAAAAAAATGTCATAGACTCTTTATCAAAGAAATATTTATACAGCACATAAACGATCGGCGCACCACCAATAAACCAAGCAGTAAAGCGAGACTCGGCAGTCAAGGTTTTGAGCTTTGCTTGAAAACTCACCCTTCTGCGCATCAGCTTAGACAACTCCGACAAAATGAGCGAGAGTTGCCCACCCGTTTCTCGTTGAATGATCAGCGTAATCACAAAAAACTGCGCTTCAGGAAGGTCGACACGTCGCTGAAACTCTCTTAAAATGTCGCGCATCGTAATACCAAGCGTCAACTGTTTATTCACCTCCCTCATCTCTTGAGCGAGTGGTCCCTGCAAGTCTTCACCCACCGCTCCTAAAGCGCCATCAATGCCGTAGCCAGAGTGTAGTGAACGTACAATGGAGTCCAACATTTCTGGGAATTGTTTGCGCAACTCAGTTTGTCGTTGATGAATTTTTAAGAACACAAAGGCTGTCGGCAACAGCGGCAACACAATGGTTAACAACACCAGCTTTTCATTCAATGTATTAAACTGTGTCGATAAAACAAAGGCACTGATTAAGGTGAGAACAATTTGTGCTGCCGCCAGTTTAATAGCATCACTTTTAGTGTTTAGACCCGCCTTTTTAAGTTTACCCACCACCCATATAAACCAGAGCTTCTCCCTTTGTTGCATCAAGTGGTCTTGCAGTGTCTTTTGTTCAACTGTACTAATGCCAATACGCGACATCAATAATCGCAACGTCTGTTGCTTTTGCTGTTGTTGCTTTAAGGTATAGGCAATGCTCAATATTAAGAACGGTAAAAAAATCATGAACGCAACAATAATAAAGCCTAAATCCATTAGCCCACTTCCTGCTTAAAGCTAAATAAATCGCTGGGCAGATGGAACCCAACTGCTTCACACTTTTTACCACAGCCGGGACGCAACCCTGTCGCTCTAAAGACACCTTTAACAACCCCGGTGGTTTTGTCGATGGTGTTTTCAAATACATATATTTCTTGAAGCACCACGTTTTCTTCCTCAACCCCGACCACCTCGGCGATCGATTCAACACGTCGTCGACCATCTTTGCCTCGGTTGACATAGATAATTAAATCGATGGCACTGGCAATCTGTTTGCGAATAGACGCCGCTGGGATATCGACACCACTCAAGTTAATCATCAACTCTAATCGACCTATACTGTCTCGTGGACTATTAGCGTGCAGGGTGGCTAATGAACCATCATGCCCAGTATTCATCGCTTGCAGCATATCCAATACCTCGCCACCACGTACTTCACCTAAAACAATTCGATCTGGGCGCATACGCAAGGCATTCTTTAAAAGCTCTCTTTGAGTAACCTCACCAACCCCCTCTGCGTTGGGCGGGCGCGTTTCTAAACGTACAACGTGCGCTTGCTGCATTCTTAACTCGGCACTGTCTTCAATCGTCACGGTTCGCTCATTTTCAGGAATTAAGCCCGACAGCATGTTCAAGGTTGTCGTTTTGCCCGAACCTGTTCCACCGCATACTAATATGTTTAGACCGGCTTTGACGGCATACTCTAAAAACTGAAACATTTGCTCGGTCATTGAGCCATAAGCGATCAAATCTTTGGCGCGTAGATGTTGCTCTGGAAAGCGTCGAATCGACACGGTAATGCCATCGACTGCCAGCGGGGGGATAATGATGTTAATACGCGATCCATCGGGTAAGCGTGAATCCACCAGAGGAGAAGACTCATCCACTCGGCGTCCCGTGGTGTAAAGCATGCGATCCACTTTGTTTCGCAAGTGCTCTTCACTGATAAAACGCACGTCAGTAAGCTCAAGTTGCCCTCTACGTTCGACGTAAATTTGGTCGAATCCA
>CAZVPH010000055.1:0-8826 GCA_964628125.1 uncultured Thiosulfatimonas sp.
TCAGCAACAACAACGCCGTCGCGCTGAGCAGTTTGAACATGCCTTGCAAGGTTTGGAAGACGATCAGAAAACGTTATTAAAACGCATGTTTGAACGAGAGGCTGGTTTTCATGCGCCTCAGTCAGAAGCCCACTCGATTCCAGGAATTCAGCCATGGTAATGTGTCCGATGTTCACAGCCGATTGTTTAACTGGCCACAAGCCAACGTCAGTGATTAAAAAAGTGAGCGTGTTACCTCGTCTAACGCTCGTCCCATTATCCAACTTGTTGTCCAAGTGGTTATCCGGCTTGATATTTATTTTGATGTGCGCTGTTTTGTGGATGCCGACCGCCAGTCACGCCAACAGCGTGGACGGCAGTTTTGAAGGGGTAACGTTTAAAACACCGGCACTGGCAGATCCTGAACGCTTGATTACGTTGAGCGTGAAACCCGCCAAAGTGATGTTGGGCGAGCCGGTCACCGTGACCATCGAAGGCGCACATCGAGACAACTTGTTTGCCGAGTTGGATTGGACGCGGTTTGAAGCGCATTTTGTGCTCTATGACATCGATCGAAACTCGGAGCGCATTAAAGTCACGCTCTACCCATTGCAGGCAGGCTTTTTAACCATTAAAAAACAAACCGTTGGACGGATGTTTCTACCCGATATTGTGGTCAAGGTGGCAACCAATCCGGAGGTATTGGTCAAGTGGTCAAAGCCCATCGAAGAGGCTGTCTGCAATGCGACGACGACTTTAGAAAACAGTTCAGATAACCCTTCAGAAAAACATCCGGACTTCAGCCAAACATCGGGATTACCGACGCTCTATGCGCACCAACAATTTGCTTGGAAAGCGGAAGTTCAAGTTAAAGATACCGCGCACAATATCACTTATGAAGCCAGAACGCCGGCGGTTAACCCCTCGATAAACACCTATCTAGAACCGCAGGCAATCGAGAGTCAAGCGAGTTTTTTTGGCGAGTTTACTGAGTACGTCGGTGCCGAGAGCGCTGCAAAGGGTTCTACTGAAAAACGGTCGGACAAAGGCACGAGCAGAGGCACGAGCAGAGACACGAACCAACGCTCAAACCAAGCCACTGCCAAAACCGAGACCTTGGTGGCCAGTTACGAAGTTAAAGAGTGGCCAGAGTTTGTGACGCAAGAGGTGTTGCTGCATTCACCGGTTGTAGTGGTTAAAAACCGCACTAACAGACGCTGGTACTTTTTTGACCGCCCAAGCCGAGTGGCTTTGACACCACTGCCACGATTTTTACCGATGACGACCCCGGTGGGACAAATTGAATGGCAGAGCGAACTGGTCGATAAAACAGCGACGGTGGGTGAACTTTCTTATTGGCGTTGGCAGTTGACGGGCAGTGGCATGACCGAAGCCTATTTAAATAGCGTGGCGCACCAACTGGTCGCACAAATCCCACACAATCCACGGATCGAGTGGCTCGCTGATTCACGTGACAGCCAGATGACGTTTACTGAAGAGGGGGTGCAGAGTGTCCTGACCCTGCGCCTGCCGTATCGCATTCATCAACCTGGCTTGGTTACCTTGCCAGTTTTGGAGTTGCGCTACTTTAATCCCGGCACGGCGAAGTTGGAAGTCTTGCTCAGTCCAACGGTTAAACGCTTGGCACTGCCGGTTTGGATGATCTGGCTGGGGCAATGGTTGCTATTGTTAGTGGTTGGGCTGATGACGTTTATCGGTTTGCTGGCGCTTAAGCAGGCCTGGTTGAATTGGGGCTTGCAACGTGCAATTCAAAACGCCACTTCGTTAGACCCTCTATGGCAGGCGCTGGTCGATTGGCGCCAAAACCAAACCGACCAGGCCTGGTTAGTTTTAAAGTCGTCACAAAAAGCACAGCAGCAAACGACAAGCAACGACGTTTATGGCGTGGGAGTCGATGAACAATCTTTGGGTCAATGGGCCGAATGGTATCGCCAGCGCTTCGGCGATTGCGCGCACTTTACAGCCCTGCTGAATGAGTTGAATCGGTTACGCTACGCACGGCCTGCAGCCAATATAGATGAAACAAACGCAGATAAGAGTGACCAGGCCTGGCAGAAAGCAGCGAAGTTGGCGCAGGCGTGGAGCCAAACCTTAAAGTGGTGGAAAGTACCGTTAGTGACAAGGTGGACGAGTCTAAGCTTTATAAAAGAGTCGCTAAAGCGTGTGACGACAGGGTTGACAAAAAAGTCGATGAAAGGTCGGCAAAGGGTCGGTAAAACGTTTGACGCAAAGATCGAGAAAGTAAGCGGAGTTTCGCCCGGCGAGCACTGCCCACGACACCCTAAAAACGGCCGACCTGTTTAAATTTTTATCAACCTATTTCTATCATCTTAGGTAGGGTTGGTTTAAACAGGTCAGACTTTATGCAGCGCGACAGATGTTGATAGAGGCTTGAATGACACCTTTGACAGCATCTATCTACATCTTCTATTTAGAAGCGCTATTTTTATAGGTCTCATCAAACGGCTTGATGATTTTTTGATATTTTTTATACGCAATAAACAGCGCATAAAACATCGTGCCTATAATGATCGCGTCGCCTAAAAAAGCCAATCCCATCGAGAAGGTATTCTGTCGAATAACACTTGGAATGATGAGCATAATGCCCACCACCAAGCCAAAGGCAACGGTTTTAAACGCGACTTTTAAAATGCCTTTTAGCAACAGTTTCTTGTGTGTTTTTGAACCTAGTTCCATAGAATCCTTCCTCTCTGTTTAAATAATCAGCCGTAACTGTCCAGCAGTAAGTGCTCTGGTTTAATGTTCTTTAAATATACTGATTTACCCATTGTGTAAAGCCGTTTAAATCCATCGCACCTGACATTCGAGTGATCTCTTTGCCATCTTTAAAAATAGCCAAAGTAGGGATAGAGCGGATATTAAACTGCGCCCCAATTTGTTGCTCCACTTCAGTATTGATTTTAATAAAGCGCGCTTTCGGTTCCATCTGAGCAGTCGCTTTGCTATAAGTCGGGCCAAAGGCTTTACAGGGACCACACCAAGGCGCCCAAAAGTCCACGACCAAAGGCTGATCAGTTTTTTGCAAGGCGCGTAAAAATTGCGCGCCGGTCATCTCAATAGGCGATCCGGTAAACAGGTTGTTTTTACACTTACCGCAGGTCGGTTGAGTGGCGAGTTTCTCGTCAGGAACGCGGTTTAAACCACCGCAACTGGGGCACATAATAATCATGATCATTTCCTATGATAAATCGATGTTGATAGCTTAGGTTTACGAGAAACCACGGATTACAAAAGGGTTAAACAAGGCAACGATGGTCAACAAGATGCTAGGCAAGGGGTATGAGAACCAACGTTCGTTCTATTTTAACCTACTTAAAGCTTATGGAATGGCTTTGTCTATCCCTCGAATGAGTCAAGGAAGACGAGTAAGTTGAAAGAGAGTTAGGTTAACCAACTTGGTTTTGGGCTCTCTTCGCCGCCGGCTTCAAAGCCGCGATCGACAAAGCCGTGCAAAGTGGCGTCATGACACTGAATCAGCTCGACGAGTTTTGGATTATCAGTGGTTAACACTGCCTCGATACCGTGTTCAATATTACGGTATTCCATCTTAATTTCGTCTTTATGCTCAAACAAGGCCGCAAACAAAGGATCCCAAGAACGAATTGCGCGATCTCGACCAAACCGCTGTTCCATGCCAAGGACGTGCTCTTGTAAAATTCGAACCAGTTCCGGAGTGGCCGCGGTGGTGGTGCTACGAATGCCATTCTCTAAGAGAGTGGTTTCACGTTTAAGTTGGCCATGTTTGGCCAGAAGCTCTTTAAAGAGTGCTTGATCTTGTTGATGCTGTGCATCACGACCTCGGCCGTGTCGGTAATTGCGTTCAGCGTCCATAAAAACCTCGTTTTTTCTTAGGAAGGGTGTGAGAAATTTGTTTAAGACATTTTCGGTTTAAGATATTTATTATATCGTCTTTTGACAGGCGAAAAAAAAGACACGGTATTGGTCGTACCGTGTCTTTCCGCTGAGGAGCTTTTTGTTTAGAACCCCTAGCAATGAGGTTCTAATAATGACTTTGGGGAAGTCCAACTTTTCATAAAGAGTCTTTATTTAAGTTGAGTAAATTTTACCTACCTGTGTGGGGTGCGTCAATCAGAAAAGATTGAAGCAGTATGAAGGAATTATTAATAACTTATGTGTGCATAAGTTATTTTTATACATCCGGTTTTAAAAGGTTGGCGGGGTCTTTAGCTCACTAAGCAGACACGGTTTTGAACTGTAAACCGCTCAAAACCGGCCACGATATCTCACGCTTGAGAAAAGAAACTCGCTCTGTTCTGTAAGTTGCTGGCATAGGTCAGATCAGACGCGGTTTGATTGCCTTCAATCTCGCGACTTTCAGGAGAGATCGCTTGCTGCACCGTCTGTGTGGTCGCCAGGCCGGTCGCGTTCCGTGCGTGAGTCCGCGCTTCGTCAGACAAGGTTACGGTTGAGTTGCCACCGCTGGTCGCCACCGAAGAGGGCTTGTCTTCCATTTTTAAATCAGGTTTCACGCCGGCTTGATTCTGCTGAGGTTGCAACAGTAAAGTGGCCGAAAGAGCAGGGGTAATCGCATTCATCATAAACCTCCAGGGCATTCATAGTGAACGGTTGTTCAAAGCTTTTATTATAAGACTATTTTACGCTCAGTTACAAAACTAAGTTTAAAATTATTTGGATAAGAGATTGAAAGTACAAACGATTTAGACAAATAAAACACTCAGAAACTCATTACGGCTTCGCAAGCGCTCTAATAATTTCGCCCACGATTTTGCGCTTTTCCGCCGGCAGTTTCATAAAAAGTTCGATGATTTCACGAAGAGTTTCAGTCGGTTTTAACTTCGACTGCCTGTCGTTTAGCTCAAAATAGAGCTGTCTACCTAATGCGTCCAGTACCTGAGTATGGAGTAAGTATTCCACTTACATTGAGCCGTAACGCTTTATTTAACAAAGGTAAAAGTGATGTAAAAATGACTTTGAGTGAATACCACAGTCGTAATAAACTTGTTTGGCAAGCCCAGGATCAAGCTGCTGAACAGTGTGGCGTTAAAATACTCAATCCATTGCCCTATCTCTGTGATGACGAATATTGCTACGGATCAAAAAATGGTCGTCTTCTTTACTATGACGACGACCACTTAAGCGAGTATGGAAACAAATATTTAGTCCCAATGTTCGAAGAGGTGTTTCGCGACCAATTACTTGCGCCAAAATAAGTTTTTTTAGTCAGCTCCAAGCTGAACCTTAAATCAGGTTCAGCACATAATTTCTCCTATTTTCCTTCCTTTTGCCGCTTAGAGATTGTCTCAAGCGCCTACCAGATGATTCAAACCATAACGATATTGAATTTCTAGATCAATCCCCTCTTTTATAGACGTGCCTTAGGTCTGTCGTAACTGTTTTAAAAATAACCCGGGGCGATGGGTTTAATTGAAGCATTGAATCAAGGGTTAAACGAACAGTGCTATAATCTAAAGCTTGCTCAAAGAGTTCTAAAGTTGATCAAATAGGCGCTTAATACTATGGTTTTACCTGAATAGGCGCGGTTTTAGAGATGTAGAGTTTGGCCCAAATAATTAAAAAATATCGGAATAGATTATGAAAAAAATAATGAAATGGCTTGTCATGGCTCTGCTTTTAGTGGCTATTGTGGTTGGGTTTGGCTGGCAGTGGTGGCAGGAACAGCAGTCGGCGTTGCCGGAGGGGATTTCGTTTGGTAATGGGCGAATTGAAGCCAATGAGGTAGACATTTCCGTTAAATATTCGGGACGAGTGCTCGATATTCTTGCAGATGAAGGCGACATGGTGGGCGTTGGCCAAACGCTGGTTGTCATGGACACGGTCGAGTTGCAAGCGCGTCTGGATCGTGCCAATGCGGACCTGGCGCAAGGGGTGGAGGCGGTTAAAGAAGCGAAAGTTCAGTTGGCTAAAACTCACACCGATCTGGCTTATGCGAAACAGCAGTACAGTCGCGTCGCCACTTTACGTGAGCGCGGTTTGGCGGCGCAAAGTTTGGAAGATGAACGTCGCAATGCCGTCGATTCTGCGCGTACGGCGGTCAGGTTGGGCGAGGCACGTTTGCAAACTTTGACCAAAGGAATTGATGCTTACCACGCCATGGTGCGACAAATTGAGGCGGAGGTCTCCGAAGCGGAGTTGACAGCACCCGTTGTCGGTCGAGTGCTCTATCGTTTGGCGCAAAAAGGCGAAGTGCTGGGGCCAAGTGGTAAGGTGATGACGCTGTTGGATCTAAGCAATATCTATATGGAACTGTTTTTACCTGCTGCCGAGGCGGGCGTGTTACAGATTGGTGCCGAAGCGCGGATTGTGTTGGACGTGGCGCCGGATCTGGCGATTCCAGCTCGAGTGATTTTTGTGTCACCGCAAGCGCAGTTTACGCCTAAACAAGTTGAGACGCGCATCGAACGCGATAAGCTGATGTTCCGCGTGAAGTTACAGATTCCGACCGAATTGGTGCTTAAAAACATTGAACGCGTTAAAACCGGTTTAAGAGGGGTGGGTTATGTACGCGCAAACAGCGACACTCCGTGGCCAGCGTTTCTCGACAGCGCCCCCGTTAAGGAGGTCGAATAAACATGCGTGAAGGCCAGGCACTGCCGGCGGTGATTCGTGTCAAGGGGGTGTCGCATGAGTACGGTTCAACTTGTGCGCTGAAAGAAGTAACGCTTGAAATCCCAGCAGGATGCATTGTCGGTCTTATTGGTCCGGACGGCGTTGGAAAATCGACCTTGATGGGGTTGATTGCAGGTGCACGAAAAATTCAAGCAGGCCTGGTCGAAGTGCTTGAGGGTGATATGGGGAACCGGCAGCACCGAAACCGAGTTGGGCCACGAATCGCTTATATGCCACAGGGATTGGGCAAGAATCTCTATTCTGATCTGAGCGTGGCGGAGAACTTGGATTTTTTTGGCCGCCTGTTTGGTCAAGGAGCAAAAGAGCGCGCGGTTCGTCGCACTCAATTGACCAAAGCGACGGGGTTGTTTGAATTTTTAGATCGACCTGCGGGCAAGCTTTCTGGCGGCATGAAGCAGAAACTGGGACTTTGTTGTGCGTTGATTCATGACCCCGATTTATTGATTCTAGATGAGCCTACGACCGGTGTTGACCCGCTGTCACGACGTCAATTTTGGGCGCTGATCGCCTCGATTCGCGCAGAAAGACCGGGCATGAGTGTTTTGGTGTCTACGGCCTATATGGACGAGGCCGAGCAGTTTGATTGGTTGGTGGCGATGAACGGGGGCGAAGTGCTGGCCACCGGCACACCAGAGGCGATTAAACGTCAAGCGGGAGCGGTTGACCTAGACCGATCGTTTATCTCACTGTTGCCTGAAAGCGAACGTCGCGACTGGTCGGAAGTCGAGGTTCCACCGCGCACGCAAACCGAAGGGGTGCCGGCGATCAGTGCCAAAAATTTAACGCGTCGTTTTGGCAATTTTACCGCCGTTGATCGGGTCAGTTTTACCATCGAACCCGGTGAAATATTTGGATTTCTAGGCTCGAATGGGTGCGGAAAAACCACCACAATGAAAGTGTTAACCGGTCTGTTACCGCCGTCGGAAGGTGAGGTACGACTGTGGGGTAAGGTGGTGGATGCGACCAATTTGGATACTCGTCGTCGGATCGGCTTTATGTCGCAAGCGTTTTCTCTGTACAGCGAAATGAGTGTGCGCCAAAACCTGTTATTGCACGCTCGGTTATTTCACCTGTCGTCAGAGCGTACGCAAGCCCGAATAGAAGCGTTAGTGACCCGCTTTAAATTGGCGAACTACATGAGTCATTTGGCAGGCGATTTGCCTCTTGGGCTGCGCCAGCGGCTCTCGCTTGCGGTGGCGTTGATCCATGAACCCGAAATTTTAATCCTAGATGAACCCACCTCGGGCGTTGATCCCTTGGCGCGTGACGAGTTTTGGCGATTGTTGATTGCGTTGTCACGCGAAGAGGGTGTGACCATTTTTATCTCCACACATTTTATGACCGAAGCGGTGCGCTGTGATCGAATCTCATTGATGCACGCAGGCAAGGTGTTGGCGCAAGACACACCGGTCGCGTTGATGGCCGCGAAAGGTGCAGAGACGCTGGAAGATGCCTTTATTGAGTATATGGAAGATGCGATTAACGAAGCGGACGCGACCGTCGAAGTGACGCCAGACACCACACACGATACAACCCCCGATACTGAGCGCCTTGATCAAAGCGACGCAGAACCACATTTTTTAAGTAAAACGCCCAGTCTTCATTTCAGCTCACGCCGCCTGTTTGCGTACAGTATTCGTGAAACGCTCGAGATGTTGCGTGATCCGGTGCGGTTAGCTTTTGCGTTCTTAGGCAGTATTTTACTGTTATTAATTTTCACCTACGGGGTGACGACGGACGTAAATAATATTAAATTTGCGGCGCTGGATTTAGATCAAAGCCCGGCCAGTCGTGCCTATCTAAAAGGCTTTGAAGGCTCGCAGTACTTTAGCGAGCAAGCGCCGTTAAGTTCTCAAAAAGAGGCCGAAAAGCGATTGGTCTCGCAAGATATTGAGGTGGCAATCGAAATTCCATCTGGGTTTGGACGGGATTTAAAACGCGGGGAAACTCCGAGTATCTCAGCCAGAATCGATGGCGCCAACACTTTTCGTGCAGGCACGGTCGAGGGGTATGTTAATGGTGCACACGCCGATTATCTGGCCAGTACAGCGTCTCGGGGCGCACCGGCATTGATGCAGTTTGAACCGCGTTTTAAGTACAACCCCACCATGGAAAGTATTTACGCCATGGCGCCCGCGATGCCGGCGATTTTGTTGATTTTGTTTCCCGCTATTT
>CAZVPH010000056.1:0-8735 GCA_964628125.1 uncultured Thiosulfatimonas sp.
TTTACAGCTGGCCTTTTTTTCTACCTGTAAATTGCACTTGTTATGCGAATCCAAGCAGTATTAAGTAAAAGTTAATTGTACTAAAAAAGAAGGGCGATGAGTAAAAAGCCGGCTGCAGCCGGCTTTTAGGTTGGTGTGTAAGAAACGTTGAAGGGATGTTCTTTTAAAGCTTTATGAGAGAGGTTTAAAAATTAAAGCTAGGTTGCGCACCGGCATTTGTTAAGGGCGTTAGATCGGTTTCAAATAGAGTTTCCACTTCCCACTCTTGTTGGCTGATACGGGTTAAAACTTGAGCAACCATGGCGGGTGATTCTCCAACCACAAGACCTAAACGCCCACCTAGGGTCAATTTTTCTTTATACGATTGTGGGATGGTTGCGACCGAACCGGTTAACACTATCACGTCATAGGTTTGGTTATCGAGCCAGTCGGTACTGGCATCACCTTGGTGAAAATCGATATTATCAAAGTCGGTTAGACGGGGTTTTGCGCGACTTAAAAGAGAGTCGTGAAGCTCGACCGTTGTGACGCGTTTGGCTTGGCTGGCGATAAGGGCGGTTAAGAAACCACTGCCGGTGCCAATCTCTAAAGCAGAATCCTCATAATCAATGTCCAGCGCTTGCAGTAGCCGTGCTTCGACTCTTGGAAACATCATCGCTTGACCTTCTCCTATCGGCAGCTCTATATCGTTATAGGCCAAACTTTCGTTTCCGGGTTCAACAAAAAGATGTCGAGGCAGGTCCATGAATAGGTCAAGTATCTTTGGGTCTAAGACATCCCACGGTCGAATTTGCTGTTCTACCATGAAAAATCGGGCTTGATCTAAGTTCATATTGAAAGTCCTTTATCTGTCTTTTAACAATTTTTCGTTATCAGTTTTTATAAAAAATTCTGTGTTCGCAAGTTTAACGCATGGCTTAGTGCATGAGCGTGATACGTGTCCTCAAGCCCGCGATCGTTCTGGCTGGTGGCGATGTTCAATCTGTGATTGTCCGTTAAAAATGGCCTTATCCGCAGCTTATTCGCTGGGTCGCCTGCATGCGCTTATTTTTTAACCAACGGATTATATCCAAAAACACTCTTTTTATACATGTATATTCTGAGTCAAAGCGCTTTCTTGCCGATTATGCGGGTAAAAAGCGTGTTAATATCTGCTGCTATGAACTCTTCAAACTCTAACAAAGCTACCGTCTCTTTGCCAGTATCATCGCCGGCTTTACTGCCGCGTGCATTGCTGAAGCAGGTTGCTACTGAGCCGCGTGAGATGCTTAAAGAGTGCCGAGAATTTAAGCGTTTGCCTCGACTGTTTGCCGACAGCACTCACCAGGCCTGGTCATGTTTGCAGGGGGATGCTAAATACGTTCTCAAAGTGTGCGCAGTTGAGGCGGTGAATAAGTCTTCTTTTTGGAAGGGGATACAGCGCTTGTTTGGCTTTGATTTTATTGAAAGCTTAGCGCGCTATCCGGAGGTGTACCGACAGGTGAGTAAGATGTCACCTCTAACCGTCCCAACATTGTTGGCGGCGACTTCTGGAAAGCGCGATGTGAGTAATGAGTGGGACGATGAAACCTGTCAACATGAAAGTGGTTTCTTATTAACCTCGTTTCTGCCCGGCAAGGTGGTTGAGTCCGTATCGGTTCAAAAAAACCATATTGAACAATTGGCAAAGCACATAACGGCCTTGCATCACTTTCAGCAAACGTTTTTCGGGCCGCTGTTTGCACCGACTTTTTCGGTAGAAGAGTGGCAGGAAAATCTACAAGAGGTGTTGCAACTCTTTGCGCTTAATACAAGCGCGGAGCTGGCAGATGTGGAACTTGAAATCGTAAACAGTGTCTTGCGACAGGTAACAGACTTAAAGGTGCAAAAGTTTTATCCGATCATGCCAGATTTACGCTGGGATCAGTTCTTAGAAAGTGATGAAGGCCAACTCTGTTTAGTGGATTTAGATGCAGTGGTTTGGGGGCCAAGAGAGCTGGAGTTGGTGTTGATGGAGTATCTATTGGATTCGTCACAATTGCGTCTGTTCAAAGAGATTTACACTCAATCACATGCAGTGCCGGCGCTAGGCCCAGTACGTGATGTTTATCGACTGCTGTTGTTTACCATGAACGTGCTAGGTGAAACGGATTTAAAAAAATGGATGGAGCATCCTGTGCGGTTTGAGTAACCGCTAGATAAGAGCATGCACGGAGGTGTTGAAAGTAGGTGGTGAAGCGAGGAGACGCTGGGCAACTGCCCAGCGCCAGATGCTTTAAGTCACATTTGCTTGCTCTTTTAGAGCACGCCAGTTTTTATAGCCGTAGGCCGCTAATACCAGGTAGAGCATAAACATAACAATCGTGACGTAATAGCCTGTTTGAAAATAGAGGACAATGGCGGCAGAATCAATGACGATCCAGTAAAGCCAGGCTTCCAGCACTTTTTTAGCAATTAAAACGGTGTTCATTACCGCAAAAACCGTAACAAACGCGTCAAGGTAAGGTTGCTTAGAAGCGACGTTCTGCTCAAGGTAGTATGCAACCATCAAGCTCAGAGCGACGCCTGCGGTGATAAAAAGTGCGTGAAACTGCACAGATTTGCTGGTGATCACTAAGACCTGGTTTGTTTGGCGGTTAGCACGCCATGAACGCCAGCCATACAGCGCCATTGCCATATAGTAAATGTGCAGCAGAGATTGCATGGGAAGTTGACCTTCCCAGAACAAGAGTGTGTAAATTAAGGTACTGGTGAAAGCAGCCGGCCAGCACCAGATCGACTCACGTGTGGCTAAAATAACATAGGTAACCCCCAGCAAAGCTGCGATCGCCTCCCAGCCTGAGAGAGCCAGAAAACCTTGCCAGACAAGTTCTATAAATCGATCGTCCACACTGTTCATCGCGAAGGCTCCTGAATTGTGGAGCGATCGGCGCCGATCAGTTTTAAGACAAACACCGTGGTTGGCAGCTGTTCAAGTGCGCTCAGCATCTCTTGGCTGACCTCGGCCATGACGGCGTGATAGTCGCCAAACACCTGGGTGCTCATACGATTGCGCTCGACCTTGAGTTTAGAATTGGCGTCAAGTCGGTTAATAAACTCAGTAATTGAGGCGGTGTAATTTTCATCAAGCGGGTACATGCTGATATCGATGGAGACAAACATATTCTTTCCTTATTTTTGGCTTGTTTTTGGCTTCTAGGTTGTACGTGTTCATTCAAGCAGTGTTAGAAGAAAAAGCGCGCAGTGACACCGATTTGGCGTGGATTGCCTAAGCTAACAAACTGTTGATCAACGCCATCAAAACTTTTGTCAAACTCAAATCCACGAACCGTATATTTTTCATCGGTTAGGTTTTTGACCCAGGTGTAAATTTCGTACTCTTGAGTTTCGTAACCGATACGGGCGTTGATTAGGCTGTAAGGTTTGGACTTGAAGTTGTGAACGTTGTCATAAAAGAACGCATCCATCGCAGTGACATCCGCCTGCGCGTAAAACCCGTTGTTGCGGTATTTAGCGCCTAGGTTTGCTTGGTAATTAGGAGCGTGCGCCTGTTCGCGGCCAACGATTGGATAGTTGTTTGATACCGCGTTGCCTTCAACATTTGTTTTAATGAGTCCTAAGGAACCATACAAGTTCCACTGATTACTTGCGATCCAATTAAAAGTGGCTTCTAGTCCGTAGTTTTGTGCATTGTTAAAGTTTTCGGTGTAAAAGCTCCAGGCATTCACATTGTGCATGGTTTCCACGGAGTAACCGTCAAATTGCGCATCATAACGGTCCATGTAAAAAACGACTAATGAAGTTTGTAATGTGTCGTTGAGCAGCTTAGATTTAAGACCTAATTCATAGTTATAGAGCGTTTCTGATGTAAAGCGGTCGTTTGCCGTGTCGGCTAAGTCAGCATTAAAACCGCCAGCTTTATAGCCTTTAGTCAGACTGGCAAAGGCAGTGTGCTGTTCGTTGTATTTATAAGAGTAGGCAATGTTACCGCCCCAGAGGTTCTCATCAGGATCGAATTTATTGAGACCTCTTTTAAACTCGCTTGCAGCGTGCTCTAGGCGTAAACCTGTCGTGAGTGTGATTTTAGGGGTGATGGCAATATCAAGCTGGCCGAAAGTGGCGAGTTTACTTAAGTTAAAGCTGCTTTTACTGCCATTGGTGTTGTTGCTCTCCTCTAAGTGCGAACCATAGAAACCGATTAACCAATCGGTATTGCCAAATAATCTAGAGGCTTCGGTCGAATGCCATCTTAGTTCTTGGCTGAAGGTATCACGCTCTTTAAAGTTTGTGTAAAAGTCATCCGGAAGGACACCTGTTTCCAGCCAATCATAATCATAACTTTTTTCCATCTCTGAGCTTGCAACGCTGGTTTTACTGGTAAAGACATAGTTTGAGTTCGCGTTTGAGGTCACTTTGACAGAGCCCGCATTCGAAAGCTGACTGTCTTTGCCTGGGTGATTGCTTAAAGTAGTGTATGAATTGTCGTCTGCCCACATGTCATACCCATTGTTTAAATCTGCGTGAATGAGTGAGACATCCACAGTGGTGGCTTCGCTTGGGAAGAAGCGCAGTTTTCCCCGAATGGTTAATTCATCTTTGGCATTGGTGTCGGTACGGTCTAGAGTTTTATTGGTACGGAAACCATCGCTATTATGCTTGAAAACAGCAAGTCGGTATTGTGGGGCGTCTTCTTTAGAGCTGAATGGCCCGCTGGTCATAATCCCCAGTTCTTTAAGGTTGTCTTGACCAAGGCTGGCCTCAACCATGCTTTCGCGATACTCGGTTGGGTCATTGGTTTTAATGTTAATTAATCCACCAATCGCACTTTGTCCGTAACGGGTGTTTTGGGGGCCATTGAGCACCTCAACTTGTTTGACGTCAAACAGACCACCCGTCATGCCAATGCCACTAAAATCAATATCATCAATCGCAAAACCTACGCTGGAGTTGGGTGCGCCGGTGTATTCATCGCGCTCACCCATGCCACGGATTTGGATGTGACGGGCGCGAGAAGATTCACCCGAAAAGTTAACGTTGGGAGTTTTTAGCAAGATATCCGTAAAGTGCAAAGCTCCTTGGTCTTGCAGATCGGCTTGAGTCTTCACGTTTACGCTGGCAGGAATGTCCTGCAAGGCAGTATCACGCAAGTCGGCGCTTACAGTGATGGCTTCTAATTGCTTAGTTGGGAGGTCGTTTGCGTAACCGAGTGTGGGGGTTAGACAACTTGCGATGCAGAGGTGGATCGCAGCTTGAATTGGAGAAGTTTTAAAACGCATGGAAGTGTTCCTTTTAAAAATATTTAAAAGGACAGGAATACAGAAAGTGGGAACATTAGGTGTGGCGAGGCTGACTCACATATACGTTTAACGATAATTTAACGATGCATAGGTTGAGTAAGTGCCAGTTTACAATGGTACACAATGTATTAAGCCTGTCCCTACGCCAGTATTATCTGGATCAGGTTCATAGGGTTTCAACAGAGTTGAATCTCAGGCTAAAAAGAAGCCGCCCCTAGGCAAAAATTGTTACAAATGACTTTATGTTTGGAAGTCGCAAACGATTCTATCGCATTTCATCTAAGAATGGCACCGGTGTTCCATTAATCTGCTTTTTGTGGGTTGAGCTGGCTCAGTGCCTGAGGCGATGTAGACAAATAGGCCATTCTGCATGTTATTTTAAGAATTCCAGTCTATTTCAGTGAAGCTCTAAGCGTTCTTAAGTGTTCCTAGGCGTTCATTTAGGAAGTAGGGCAGAGGTAAACATAAATATAGAGTCCGCTATCTTAATTTAGTCCTTCAGCTTAAATAAGAAAATGCTAAAATAGCCCGCTAAATTTTAACTTTAAACGCTGTGCTTTAGTTTGTACCATTTTATAGCCTATTCAAAGAGAAGTAGATATTCATGCCCATCATCACCTTACCCGACGGTTCAACCAAACAATTTGACGAAGCTCTGTCTGTTATGCAAGTTGCAGAGAGCATTGGTGAGGGGTTAGCGCGTGCGGCCGTTGCAGGGCGTGTGAATGGCGTCCTGGTCGACGCCAGCGAGTTGATATCGGAGGATGCGTCCTTAGAGTTAGTCACAATGCGTGACGAAGAGGGCGTTCACATTATGCGCCACACCTGTGCGCACCTGATGGGGCATGCCTTAAAGCAGTTATATCCAGACGTTAAAATGGCGATTGGACCGGTCATCGAAAATGGTTTTTACTACGATGTCGAGATGGAACACAAAATTACGCCTGACGATCTTAAAGTGATTGAAAAGCGTATGTTGGCACTCGCCAAAACCAAATATCCGGTCATAAAAAAAATGTTGTCACGTGACGAAGCCGTTGCAACGTTTAAAGCGCGGGGTGAGGACTATAAGCTGGAACTAATTCGTGACCTGCCGAATGAGACTGAGTTTGGATTTTACTTCCATGAAGAATACGTTGACATGTGTGTCGGGCCCCATTTACCACACATGGGATTTATCAAAGCGCTTAAGTTAACGCACATTGCAGGCGCTTATTGGCGTGGAAATTCAGAAAACACCATGTTACAACGTATTTATGGGGTGGCTTTTTCAGATAAGGCTGCTCTTAAAGAGTATTTGCAAATGATGGAGGAGGCGGAAAAGCGTGACCATCGCAAGCTGGGGAAGACGCTGGATCTATTCCATCTAGAAGACGTCTCTCCGGGCATGGCTTTTTGGCATCCAAAAGGGACGACCGTATACCGCGTAGTAGAAGAGTACATGCGCGACCAGTTAGTGCAAAATGACTACGAAGAGATTCGCACCCCTTTGATTATGGATCGCTCTTTATGGGAGAAGTCAGGTCACTGGGATAAATTTAAAGACAATATGTTTACCACCGAGACCGATAACCGTGATTACGCAGTCAAACCGATGAACTGCCCTGGGCATATTCAAGTTTATAATCGTCAACTGCACAGCTACCGCGATTTACCCATTCGCATTGCGGAGTTTGGAACCGTTCACCGTAATGAACCTTCTGGCACACTGCACGGTTTAATGCGTGTACGCTCCTTTACGCAGGATGACGCTCACATTTTTTGCACTGAAGAACAGATTAAAAGTGAGGTTCAAGCCTGTATTGATTTAGTGTTCGAAACCTATGCTGACTTTGGTTTTGACAGTATCGCGGTTAAGTTCTCAACTCGTCCAGAGCAGCGCGTTGGCTCGGATGACGTTTGGGACATGGCTGAAAAAGCACTGGAAGAGACCCTAAAAGATGCTAACTTAGACTATGTTCTGCAACCCGGTGAGGGAGCTTTTTACGGCCCTAAAATTGAATTTCAGTTAAAAGACTGTATTGGCCGCGTGTGGCAGTGCGGTACGATCCAGCTAGATTTCTCAATGACTCAGGCAGATCGTTTGAACGCCGTCTACATTGGTAAGGATAATGAAAAACACCACCCTGTTATGATTCACCGTGCTATTTTAGGATCGCTTGAGCGCTTTGTCGGAATTTTGATTGAACACTACGAAGGCAAGTTCCCAACTTGGTTAGCGCCGGTTCAGTGCGTAATTGCCTCAATTTCAGAGGTTCACAACGAATATGTGACTGAAATGAGTAAAAATTTGAAAAAACAGGGCTTTAGGGTCGAATCAGACTTGAGAAATGAGAAGGTTGGGTTTAAAATCCGTGAGCACACTCTACAGCGCGTTCCATATATATTAGTGGTAGGCGATCAAGAGATGGAAGATGGTACCGTAAATGTACGTGCGCGTGGTGGTGAAAACCTAGGCAGTTTTACGCCGACAGAGCTGGTTGCGATGTTAAACCAAGACATTGCTCAGTTGGGCAGAGTAACCGCCTAAAAATGCTTAATACAGTACAAATACACTAAAATTTTTTAATACTAGGAGATATTGCTATCGCAATTAGAAGAGGCCGTGGAAGACCACAACAACCTGAAGCACCCAAAGATAGAATTAACGGTGCGATTACTTCACCCGAAGTACGCCTTGTCGGCTCAGAAGGTGAGCCTTTAGGTGTGGTGACCATTCAAGAAGCGTTAGAAACCGCTCAAGAAGCTGGTTTTGATTTGGTGGAAATTACTGCGAAAGCTAATCCACCCGTTTGCAAAATAATGGACTACGGTAAATATCTTTACCAGCAACAAAAAAAGCAGCACGATGCTAAGAAGAATCAAAAGCAAGTGCAGTTAAAAGAAGTTAAGTTTCGCCCAGGAACTGAAGAGGGAGATTACCAGGTAAAACTACGCAACCTGTTGAAATTCCTAAATAATGGAGATCGCGTCAAGGTAACTATCTGGTTCCGTGGCCGCGAGATCACTCATAAGGAACTGGGATTGAAGATGTTGGAACGTATTCGGGATGAAATTCAAGAGGTTGCGACCGTTGAACAAATGCCGAAAATGGAAGGCCGTCAAATGCAAATGATGGTTGCCCCAACAAAGAAAAAGTAAGGTTTTACTTTAAACCTTGCTTTATACAACAGTCGGGACGCTTGTTTATAAACCTAAATAAGCATGCGTTACTGGTGCAGCTCCTTCAGTGCTGTTCGTTGTTCCGAACTAGGCTGTGTTTACAGTCTTATTAAAAAAAACCAAGTGACCTTTACATTATTTAAAAGGCATCACTTAAATGCGGAGTTTCAATCAATGCCAAAGTTGAAAACAAACAGCAGTGCTAAAAAGCGCTTCTCTAAAACTGGCTCAGGTCGTTTCAAGTGTAAACAATCTCATCTTCGTCATATTTTGACAAAGAAATCGACTAAGCGTAAA
>CAZVPH010000057.1:0-8650 GCA_964628125.1 uncultured Thiosulfatimonas sp.
TAAGGTTACTCTGCTAAATAGAGTTTTGCGCGCGCCACAGCCGCTCTCACTTGGTTAGGTGCAGTGCCACCTAAATGATCACGCGCTGCCACAGAACCTTCTAAGGTGAGGACTCCAAACACATCCTCTGTGATTTGGTCGCAGAAACCCTGCAAGGTCTGTAATGACATTTCAGAGAGGTCTTCGCCGGTTTTAATGCCGTGTGCGACCGCTAAACCGACCACTTCGTGTGAATCGCGGAAAGCTAGGCCCTTGCCGACCAAATAGTCGGCTAAGTCGGTTGCGGTCGAGAACCCACGTTTTGCGGCTTCGTAAGTGATGTCACGCTGCACGATCAAAGCTGGAATCATGTCGGCAAATGCGCGCAAGCTCCCTCGAACGGTATCAACGGTGTCGAACAACGGTTCTTTGTCTTCTTGGTTGTCTTTGTTGTAGGCCAACGGTTGCGATTTCATCAAGGTAAGCAAGCTCATTAAATGGCCGTACACTCGTCCTGTTTTACCACGAACCAGTTCGGGGACATCTGGGTTTTTCTTCTGCGGCATAATCGACGAGCCGGTGCAGAAACGGTCAGGCAGATCAATGAATTGAAACTGCGCGGAAGACCAAAGCACCAACTCCTCCGAAAAACGCGATAAGTGCATCATCAAAGTCGCAGCAAATGCGGTAAATTCAATTGCAAAGTCCCGGTCGGAGACGCCGTCCAAGGAGTTTTCGGTAATGCGTTCAAACCCTAGAAGCTCAGCGGTGTAAGCACGGTCGATTGGGTAAGTGGTGCCGGCCAACGCGGCCGAACCCAAGGGTGAGGTATTGACCCGTTTACGACAGTCGTGTAGACGTTCAACTTCGCGTTTAATCATCTCAAACCACGCCATCATGTGGTGGCCAAAAGTAACTGGTTGCGCCGTTTGTAGGTGGCTAAAACCTGGCATAATGCTGTCGGCTTCACGTTCTGCGAGCATAACAAGCCCTTGTTGTAGCCTTTGCATCTCGGGCAAAATCGCATCAATTTCATCGCGAATAAACAGGCGAATATCCGTGGCGACTTGGTCATTACGAGGACGGCCGGTGTGCAGTTTTTTACCGGTAATACCAATTAAGTCCGTTAAACGGGCTTCGATGTTCATGTGGATGTCTTCTTGCTGAATCGACCAGTTAAACTCGCCCGCTTCGATCTCCTGTTGCACTTGCTGCAGACCACGCAAAATATCGTTTAGCTCGGTTTCATTTAAAATACCGGCTTTAAAAATCATTTTTGCATGGGCGATAGAGCCTTGAATGTCCTGTTTGTACATTCGTTGGTCAAACTGAATGGAGGCGGTAAAGGCTTCGACAAACGCATCAGTGGATTCGCTAAAACGTGCGCTGGAAAGTTTTTGTTGATTGTGTGCATTGCTCATACGGGTTTAAACCTTTACTTAATCGTTTCATCGACGGAATTGGGTGGAGTTTTTGCGTTCGGTAAACAGGTCGTAAGCAGGCCACTTTTGATGGCTGCGTTCGCCGTGATTTTCGCATTTCGCGGTAAAATTTGGTACCCTCACGCCCACTGATTTAAAGAGACCATTAGAGTGAGATGTAAAAGAGGGCGCGGCTATTATCCGTAAACGCCCTATTTTAACCAAAACTTTAGGGCTATTTTCAGTAAAATAGAATTCATACTTAAATCAGAATGAAATTCAGAATTAAAAGAGTCGTTTCAGCACGACTTTACAATCCGAGTCATCGTCTGACGCTTGTCAGGATAAATTAATATGGGAAGTCGAATGAAGAAAACGTTAAGAATCGCAACGCGTAAAAGCCCTCTGGCCATGTGGCAAGCCGAGTTTGTTAAAGCAGAGCTAGAGAAGGTGTTTCCTGAACTCGAGATTATATTACTGCCCATGACCACTAAAGGCGATAAGATTTTAGACGTTCCCTTAGCCAAAATTGGCGGCAAAGGACTGTTTACCAAAGAGTTGGAAGACCGCATGATGGCCGGTGAAGCGGACATTGCGGTGCACTCCATGAAAGATGTGCCCATGGAGTTACCCGAAGGGTTTGCACTGGGTGCGATTTTAGAGCGCCATACGCCGACCGACGCGTTTGTGTCAAATAATCATGCAAGCTTTGATGCTCTGCCAAAAGGTGCAATTTTAGGCACTTCAAGTCTGCGCCGTAAAGCCCAGTTGATGGCTGCGCGTCCTGATTTAGACGTCCGTGATTTACGCGGTAACGTGGGCACTCGTTTAGGTAAGTTGGACGCAGGCGAGTATGACGCCATCGTTTTAGCCACATCTGGCCTACAACGCCTAGAATTGGACGAGCGGATTCGCCATGAAATTTCACCCGAACTCTGCTTACCAGCGGTCACGCAAGGTACATTAGGCATTGAGTATTTTGAAAACGATACCGAAACTCTTGAGATTATCAAGGTGTTAAATCACCGTCCGTCAGAGATTCGTACCATCGCCGAGCGCGCAATGAATCACCGTTTAGAAGGTGGCTGTCAAGTACCGATTGGCGTGTTTGCTGAGTTGCAAGGCGACCGCATCTCTGTGCGTGGTTTAGTGGGCAAGTTAGACGGTTCTGTCATCTTAAAAGCGAGCATTGAAGGTGCGCAATCCGACGCAAAAGCGTTAGGAACGGCGTTGGCAAATGACTTATTAGGTCAAGGCGCGAAAGAGATTTTAGACGAAGTCTACGCCGCCGATTTACACAAAGGTTAACCTACTCCGTTCGAGGTTTTAAATCGATGACACAGCTATCGTCACGTTTTACACTGCTGAACACTCGTCCAGCACACCAAGCAGAGGGTTTGACGCTGCAGGTTGAGCAGGCGGGTGGCCGTGCTTTTAACTGTCCGACACTTGAGATAGTGTGGGAGAAGCCCGAGGCCATTCAGTCGACATTCATTCAAGAGATGGCGGCCTACGACAAGGTTATTTTAACCAGTGTTAACTCGGTGCAGTGGTTGGTCGACCATTATCTGCCCAAGCACCCATCACTGCTCTCTTCCGCGTCCGCAAACGTTTTTTCCAAAACGCAATTTTTTGCAATTGGCAAAGCGACACAGCAAGCAGGCCTAAAGGCGAAATTGCCCGTTGAACACCTGCCCGAACTGCCCTACGACAGTGAAACCCTGTTAAAACACGCTGACATGCAGAAGGTGGCGAATGAGTCGGTGTTGATTGTGAGAGGACATGGTGGTCGGACTCTCTTGATGGAAATGATGGCCGAACGCGGTGCGCAAGTGAATACTTGGGAAGTATACAGCCGCGTTCCCGCGTCGTTTTGCGTCGAAGCTTGGCGCGCTTTTATCCAGGCGCCTACGCCGATTTTATTGATCAGCAGTGCGGCAGGTTTTGAGGGCTTAATGGGGAACCTGTTGAACTATGACCCAGTTTACGCGCTTGATTCACTCAATTCGTCAAGTTCGTCAAAGTCTCTGGATTGGTCACGCGCGAAGGACGAACCTAAAACTCACCAGGCCTGGTCATTCCTTCACACGGTGGTAGTCTTTAGCGATCGAATTAAAGAGCTGATGTTGCAACAAGGGTGGCCTACCGACATTCAAGTGGTGACGAGACAGAGCGATGAGGGTATCATTCAAACTATCGATGCGTACTTGTCGCAAGCGTAAGCTTAATTCAAACTTAGTGTGGATTTAACTCAAATCCAGCTCAAGTTGAATCACTACTTGACGAAGTCGTCAGCCGAGCAGTGGCGACAACCCAGCTCTCACGGATCATTTCTTAAACATAAGCAAGGTTTACACAGGTTAAATCACTATGACAAAGCACCGTACAGACAATAGCACGCCTCGCACGGCTTCCCCCTCGGATGAGAAAACGAGTGAAAGTGGTGTCGTTTTGGAGGGTGAAGTTTTGAAAGAAGAGGCGTCGGCTCAAAGCAGAAGAGCAGGGCACAAGGCCAAAAACGTCAAGGTGCAAGCAAGTTCCAACGGAAAATCGTCAGACGAACCGGTAAACGAGCCGACGGCTGATGGCATTAAGGGGGTTGCTACGAATGACACCAAGAGTGACTCTGCAAGTGGTTCTAAAAGAGGTTTTAAGGAGAATTCGGACAGCGCCAAACAGAAATTAAATAACTCAGACAGTCAAGTTGATGATTTAGCTACGTCCAAAAAAGTCAAAAGTTCTTGGTTGGTGCGTTTTCGAGCATATATTCTGTGGAGTTTGCTGTTTGCGGTCCTCATTGCGGTGCTTATGGTTACGCGCCCGGATACCGCGTGGCAGATTCAACACATCAATGCCTTGCAGACGAATGTGTCGCAACTGAACCAAGCGCAACAGAGCTTGGAAGCGAGAGTGACCGCACAAGAAGAGAAACAATTGAGCTCGGAGGAGAGTGTTCAAGCCGCATTGGCGAGTGCCAAAGCAGCGTTGCAAAATCAGGCGGGCAGTCAAATAGATAGCCAGGCAAATGGTCGAGTGAATAACCAAACGAACACTCAAGCTGATACTGCTGAGATCAAAGAGCCGATGGAAGATCCAGCCGATTTAGTCGCCTTTAAAAACAGCACCGAGCAGCAACTGCAGCAGTTACAGCAAAGTCTTGCGGGGTTACAAGAGTCGGTTGCTCAAGTGTCCGGCGAAGAGAGCAGTGCGCAGGCTTTAGAAAAGATTGAGCAAGGTGTTGAACTGGGCATTAAGCCGGTCGCCGACGCATTGCAGGCGCAAATTGATGCGCTGAGCACGCAACTGACTGAGTGGACGACAGCGAATGCTCAAGCGAAACCCCAGACCTCTTCCAATCCGCAAGCGCTGAATGCCTTGAAAATCCAGCAATGGGTGGTGGAGATCAATGCCCAGTGGTTGTTAGAAGGTCGTGCAGAACAGACGATTCAACAGTTGTCTGCGTTAGAGCAGGCATTGGGTTTGAGTGACTTTGCTGAAACGACCACCTTGGCGCGTTTGATTGGGCAGGATTTGGCGCGCTTAGAACTGTTTTTAAAGAGTGCACAGGATCCATCTGAGACGCTGGGCAGAGACCTGAGAGCGCTCAAAAGAGCCGTGAACCAACTGGTGTTAACTGATAGGTCGTCGAATAACGTTGAGAACCGTAATGGCCAGCCCCCTAACAGTGAAAAACAACTCTCTCTTGGAGAAGAGGTGCTTGCTGAGAGCGCATTTCAGCAACTCGTGGCAAAGTTTGAACAGATGGTCACCGTGAAAAAACGTGAAACTCCCGCAGAACAGACTCGGGTTGAATCGGCCATTATGCAGGACGTATTGGTGCAAAGAGCGCAGTTACTGGTGGACCGGGTTGAGTGGGCGGTGCAGACAGAATCCGCTTCGATTCTATTGCGCGCAACCAGCGATTTAGAAGGGTTTATCAACACACACTTTGAGCCTCAAGCCCCACAACTATTGCCGTTGGTGTCGCCGTTTACAGCACTGGTTTTTGAACTGCCTCAGCCGTTGGCGGTTATGACGATTCTGTCGCAAACGGCGCAGTAGTTCAGTTTGAACTCCAAGTTTATCAGTGAAGTTGTTTACTCAGCTTAAGGTTTTTGTAACAGAGTCTAGAGTGCAGTTTTAAGACGATTTAGAACGACATATTTTAGCAAAGGGATAACACAACACATGCGCTTACTCTTAATTTGGGTCTCTGTATTTTTGTTAGGCACAGGCCTGGCAACTCTGCTGTTATATGACAATGGCCAAGTCTCTATGGTGTGGGGCGACTGGATTTTTGAAACCAGTGCGAGTTTTCTAGCGGTCAGCGTCGCGTTGGCGTTTATCCTTGGCTACTTGCTGATTCGTCTGCTTTTAAACCTTTGGAATCTGCCCAGTGTCTGGCGTCGCCGTCGCCGGTTACGTCAGTACAGCAACGCTGAAAAAGCGATGGCGAAAGGGATGATTGCACTGGAATATGGCGACTGGCAAACCGCCGAAAAACAACTGATTAAGAGCGCCAAACAGAGCGAGGCGGGTGTGGTTCTCTATTTAAGTGCCGCTAAAATGGCGCATAATCAAAAAGCTTACGGTCGTCGCGATCAGTACTTGCAACAGGCGCGTGAGGAGTATGTTGCAGACTATGTCACCATTGGTTTAGTCGAGGCGCGACTGCTCGGAGAAGAACAGCCGAAAGTGGCTCTAAGTATTCTGGAAACCCTGCACGAACAACAGCCAAAGCACATCACAGTGCTCAGGGAGTACATAGCCGCCTTGCGTCTAGAGTCTGCTTGGGGAAGGTTGGAGCAGCTTATGCCTGTGATCAAAAAAACGCGGGCGTTTGATAAGAGTGAACTTCTAGACCTTGAGCAGACTCTCTGGGCAGGCAAACTGGCCACGGCGATAGACGAATCGACGCTGGACGCATTATGGTCCGAACTGAGTACACGACAGCAGCTTACACCGTTAATTTTAGCCGAATATGTCGAGCAAAAACTCGGTCGGCTGCAAGAGATTGGGCTGGCTCAGTTAATTGAAAAAGCGCTTAAAAAAGAGTGGAGCGATCGCTTAGTCTATCAGTATGGAAGGATCTCTTTGGGGGCCGCTTTTGAGCGTTTAAAGAAAGCCGAAACCTGGCTGAAAGGACGAGAGGATAACGCGGTATTGTTATTATCACTCGGGCGTTTGGCGTGTCGCAGTCAATTATGGGGGCGCGGCCAGAGCCACTTGCAAGAGAGCTTAAAGAATCGCCCAGAGGTCGAAACCTACCACGCGCTTGCGCAATGTTATGAAGCGGAGGGTCAGGACAACCAAGCGGCCCTAACCTATAAAGAGGCGATTGTACGTTTAGAGAGTCGCTCTTTGTTGGACCCGCCAACGGACCCGTAAGAAGAAAAGAGCGACGATGATTTCGGTCGCCTCTCTCTAAAATTTGCGCGCGCGCTTAGCCTCATGCAATATCATCATTCAATATTGCGCTCAGCGTCATTCCTAGTATCGTAATCTCTTTCTTTACGGCTTTAAATTCGGTCGGCCAAGACGATCCCGAAACTGATTTTATTGGTGTGACGGTCCATGTCGATTAGGCTGTCGCCGTAGCCACGAAACAGCTGTACATAGCCTTTGATGCGTCTGGTTAAGGGGTAGGTGTAGTCGAACTGCATAGAGCCATATTCGTTTGGAATATAGCTGTTGCGGCCCTTAAGGCCAAACGAGTGTTTTTCGAGTTTGTAGACCGCTTCAAGTTCATAGTCGCCTAAGTATTTTGTGTAGTTAAAACTGTTATCAAACTCATCCTCTTCCTCAAACCTTTGCCAGGTCTTAAAGCTTACGTAGCTGTTTTTACGTTGCATAAAGGCCTGCACAAACAGGCGGTTCCACCCTCGCGAAAGGGTTCCCGACTGGCCGTTTGATTGATGGTTAATGCCCACCATTACTTTGTGCAGGTTGTAATCCAAGAAATCTATGTCGGCATGAAATTCAGCCCACACTTCAGGTTCGTGATTGGTCTCCCTAAAGGGGATGGAGTCTTTATTATCAAAAAATTGCCAAAAAGAGCGGTTGGTGTAGGCGGCGTAGACGTCGATTTCATTGCCAAAAATTGGGATGTCGAGCGCTAAAGGGAATTTGAAGCTTAATTGAAACTGCAGTTCCTGATCTTGAAAGTTTGAACCATGGTTACTGTCTGCTATAAAAGGAGCTTTATTGGCGCCATTGGTGTAGTGACTTAAGGTTATGTAGTTAATGCGATGCGGAGTGAGAACAAAGGCATTCTGCTCAGTCAGTTTTTCGTTGAGACGGCGTGTTTCCAGAGGAAATTTGGCGATTTTTTGGTCAGAACAAGCCTGCTTTATTTGAGCCACCGTCATCTCATCGGACGCCTCTCTCAAGGCCTCATTAAGGCAGGTTTCATAAAGGCTCAGCGCTTGTTCCTGCGCCTGCACGGAGAGGCTGGACAGCGAGGCGAGCGTCAGGGTGCTAAGACAGGCGGCGGAGAGGAGAGTGCGATGCTTAAAATAGTCCATTTTAATCTCTTGCAGGTTTTAGAGCAGGTTAAAGGTTTGCACAGCAGTGGTTCAATAAAACAACGCAACCACTCCAACCACTAAGTTTAACACTGAGCGGGCACTTAATGCCTAAGTGATCAGATGACCAGGTGTTGTGGGTTGATTCCCGCGGCTAAAAGATCCAACTTGGCTTGCTGTATCATCGGCCAAGAGCCGCACATGTAAACTGTTTTATGTTGTAAATCAGGGTGCTGCTGTAATGCCACTTCGTGGACTAAGCCTGTCAGCCCCTGCCAGTTGGCATCTGACTCTGAGATCACTGGAATATACTGTAAATTGAGGTGAGTTAGCGAAAGACCGATCATTACGTCATGCAAGTAGAGATCTGCCACCGATCGAGCACCCCAGTAAAAATAGACCGGCACGGCCACTTCTTGCCTAAAGAGCGCGTCTAACAGTGCTTTCATTGGTGCGAAACCGGTGCCACCTGCGATAAAAATAATCGGTTGATGAGCAGCTTGCAGTTGCATCTGGTCTTTTGGATCTTGCATAACGAGCGCATCGCCAGGGGTGACCGCAAACAGAGCTTGCATCCAGTCGCTCTCCTCTTGATTACGAATGTGGCACTCAATCAACCCATCTTCACGCGGAGCGGACGCGATCGAAAACGGCTTCAGATCACCGCTGTGAAAACCCAGCATAATGTATTGGCCAGCTGAGTAGGCAATCGGCTGCTCAGGTTTG
>CAZVPH010000058.1:0-8592 GCA_964628125.1 uncultured Thiosulfatimonas sp.
CTATGAGGGTGCGGTTAAGCGGACGCTTATCATGCTGGATGAGTTTGATGCGCCCTCTTGATCGCACTAAAAGAAGTGTTTAACTTACCGACACGTTGCATCTCGACCAAAACGTTGACTTAACCAATATTTGGATTTTTAGCCGCCTAAATCGTCGTCGACAATTGCGTTCCATTTTAAGTGAAACGGCTTAAAAATCGGTTATTATAATCAGCAATTACTTAAACCTTTGTTAACAGGAGATCAAAATGTCTGCAAAAATTTTAGACGGTAAAGCGATCGCGTCTGAGTTGCGTGAATCCATTAAACAGGAAGTGGATCGTCAAGTGGCGGCGGGTAAACCCAGACCAGGCCTGGCGGTTATTATGGTGGGTGAAGATCCGGCGTCTCAAGTCTATGTTCGCAATAAAAAAATTGCCTGTGAAAAAGCGGGATTTAATGATGTCTCTGTCGTGCTGCCCACTGAGACAACGCAAGAAGAAGTCTTGGCGTTGATTGACAAGCTGAATGCCGATGACACCGTGCACGGTATTATTGTGCAGCTGCCGGTGCCAAAACACATTAGCCCTGTGCCGATTATTGAGCGCATCAGTCCTTGTAAAGATGTGGATGGTTTTCACCCTTACAACGTCGGTCGTTTGGCAACCGGTAATTTACAGTTAGCGCCTTGCACCCCACACGGGGTAATGACGATGCTGGAAAAAACGGGAATTCCTCTGCGCGGTTTAAATGCGGTGATTGTCGGTGCGTCTAACATTGTGGGTGTGCCGATGGCGCTTGAGCTACTGAACGCACGTGCAACCATAACGGTCTGCCACAGTGCGACCAAGGACTTGGCTCAAAAAGTCTCTGAAGCGGACTTGGTCGTGGTCGGTGTGGGCATTCCGAACATGGTAAAAGGTGAGTGGATTAAAGAGGGCGCGATTGTTATCGATGTGGGGATTAACCGCTTAGATGATGGCACTTTATGTGGGGATGTCGATTTTGAAAGCGCAAAACAACGCGCTGGCTGGATCACGCCTGTTCCTGGTGGCGTTGGCCCAATGACCATTGCAACTCTGTTAGAGAATACTATGCAAGTCGCTTATCAGATGGATTGTAAAAATTGTTAATCAGACGTGTTAGTCAGACATCTTAACCCGCCTGGTTCATAAACGTTATCCACAGACGATTGTCTTGACGGATTTTGAGTCTGCTTAACGACTCTTAACACTACCAGGCCTGGTAGCTTTAAGAGTTTGATCAGTTTAAGAACCTTAAAGCTACACACCCACTTAACCTTAAAGACCCGTTAAAGACCCGTTAAAAACCCAAAAAAAGAAAAGCCCGCGTTCAAGTCGATTGAACGCGGGCTTTTTTAATGAGCGATTGCCAGACACTGCTTTAATGAATTGTTTTAATAGGCAATTCTTGATCGTCCACTCACCCTAAGCTCTAACGGTAGAACTTATGGTAAGTTCCCTCTTGTGCCAGCAACTCTTCGTGGCTGCCGCTTTCGATAATGCGCCCATCTTCAAACACTAAAATTCGGTCGGCTTGTTTAATGGAGCTTAAGCGGTGTGCGACAATCAGCGTGGTTCGATTTGCCAGGAAAGGGGCAAGATCGACGTAAAGCTGGCGTTCGGTCTCCATGTCTAAGGCGGAGGTGGCTTCGTCCATAATGACCACTTTTGGATCTTGCAAAATCATCCGCGCAATCGCCAATCGTTGGCGCTGACCACCGGACAATTTTATGCCGCTGCGACCGACCACCGTCTCAAGCCCCTCGGAGAGTTCGCGTACAACCTCATCAAGTTGCGCTTGTTCTAACGCCTGCCACAATAAAGCTTCATCCATCTCCTGGCCCATGGTTAAGTTAAAACGCACACTTTGGTGAAACAGAATCGGTTGTTGCAACACCGTGGCGACATTCTGGCGAATGACCGACTGGCCAATCTCCTGCACAGGATGGCCATCATAAGAGACTTGACCGCTTTGCGCTTCGTAAAAACCGAGTAAAATCTGCACCAGTGTGGTTTTACCGCCGCCACTGGCACCCACCAGCGCTAATTTTTCGCCGGGACGAATTTGAAAACTCAACTTGTGGAGTACATCGGTGGGCTTTCCTGGGTAACGGAAACTGACCTCTGTTACCTCGACCCCAATCGGCTTGCTTTGTGTGAATGGATTAACGGTGCTGGGGTGAATCGGTTCTTGATCCAAATCCAACACGTCATTAATGCGCTGCAAAGCACCGCTGCCGGCGCTGAAGCCGTACTGAATCGCTAAAATCTCTTGAATTGGTCCCATCATGTACCAAAGGTAGCCAAACACCGCAATCATCTGACCGATGCTTAGATCTGAAAACACCACCATCATCATGCCCGCGGCGCGGAACAGGTCAAAACCGACCAGGAAAATCATAAACGAAAATCGACTCGCCGCATCGCTGCGCCAGGTGTAGGCTTCGGATTTGGTTTTGATGGCGTAGGCGTTGTCGCGCACTCGGTCAAAAAAGTTTTTATCTTGGTTGGCGGCTCTGACTTGTTGCAGTGCGTCTAGGGTTTCGGTGAGTGCTTGTTGAAAAGCGTCGACTGCGCTGTTTTCATCTTTTTTAAGGGTCTTGACCTTTCGCCCCATGCGCATGGTGAAGTGCACCACGATGGGGTTCAACAGCAGAATAAACAGCGCCAACTGCCAGTTTAACCACATCAACACCACGGTGACACCCACCAGTGAAAACAGTGCAATAATCAGCTTGCTGACGG
This sequence comes from uncultured Thiosulfatimonas sp., assembly GCA_964628125.1. Taxonomy (GTDB): domain Bacteria; phylum Pseudomonadota; class Gammaproteobacteria; order Thiomicrospirales; family Thiomicrospiraceae; genus Thiomicrorhabdus. The sequence goes on from CAZVPH010000058.1 coordinate 2,748, forward strand.
TGGTGCCTAAAAAAGAATCGATGGTGTTGACGTCGTTTAACATGGTGGCCGAGACACTGCCACTGCCCATGCTTTCGTATTGCGCCATCGAGACTCCTTGAATTCGCGCCAACAAATCTTTGCGAATTTTAAACGTAACGTTTTTAGCGATGACGGTAAACTGCTGCATCTGCCAGACTCCCAGTCCTAGCGCAATGCTTCGCAAGAGGATGGTGATGATCGTGATGACGACAATGTAATAAACCGGCCCGTACCACTCAGACGAACCAAACAGTTGCAGAAAGGCGACAATCGGCCCTGGCTTATCCAGCAAGACTTCATCAACCAGCAGCGGCAATAACAGTGGCAAAGGCACCATCGCCAACATGGCAAAAAAAGCGATGATATGTGCTTTAATCAGTTCGGGCTTGTGCTGCACCACCAACTCATATATACGTCGCCAAGTGTAGGCGCGTGTTTCCGGCTCGGAAGCGACGGCGCTGGGAGTGGTCTTTACGGTTGCGTTCAAGTTTTTTTCAACGGTTTCTTGCATTGGACACCTTGGTTATAAATTCAATTTAAAAAGGCGATTGAAGTTGTCGGTGGTCGCTTTGGCCACGGTCTCAAACGGCAATTCTTTTAACTTAGCGATCTCTTCAACCACATAACGGGTGTACCCTGGTTGGTTGGTTTTGCCGCGAAACGGCATGGGCGCGAGATAAGGCGCGTCGGTTTCGACAAGGATTTTGTCTAGTGGCAAAGCCGTGGCCACCGCTTTTAATGCTTTGGCGTTTTTAAAGGTCACGATGCCGGAGAAAGAGATGTAAAAACCGATCGCCATCGCACGTTCAGCGGTGTCAAGATCCTCCACAAAACAGTGCATAATGCCGCCAACCGACTCGGCGCCTTCTGATTCTAACAAACTTAAACAGTCCGGCGTCGAGTTACGTGTGTGAATAATGAGCGGTTTGCCAAGCTGCTTGGCCACGCGAATGTGCTGCTTAAAACGATCGTGTTGCCACTTCATGGCGCCTTCATCTGCGCCCAACTGTGCGGCTTCTTCTTCAAAATGGTAGTAATCCAACCCCACTTCGCCAATCGCAATGACTTTAGGGTGCGACGCGACCTGTAGCAACTCTTCATCTGTCACCACCACCTCTTTGGCTTCACAAGGATGCACGCCGACTGCCGCGTAAATATTGTCATATTTTTCGGCAAGTTGCAGCACTTCTGGCCACTGTTTGGGGTTGATGGCCACACAGAGAATATGGCTTACACCGAGTTCGGCGGCTTTGCTGATGACTTCCTCCACAGTACCAACTTGATCTTCTGGCAACATGGGAAGATGGCAATGAGAATCGACGATCACGCTAAGACTCCTTTTTGAAAACGAGATTGAAACACCGATTGAAAAGGCTCGGCGATTTGTTGGACTTCTAGCCACTCTAAACAGAGAGTCTCCAGCACCAACTCTTTATTGGCGTTGCCCAGCCAGCTCTCTTTGGCTTGTAAAGTCGCTTGCTGAAAATGCAACCAATTTTGTAACTGCAGGGTTTGCTCTGCGGAAAGTGACCAGGCCTGGTCACTTTGAGTTTGATCTTGAATCTGTTCTTGGTTCTGTTCTTGGTTCTGCTCTTGGTTCTGATTTTGGCGTGCCGTTTGACCGCCTCGAACATAAGTCACCGAGCGCACTGCGCCAACGCTCCATTGATAGAAGTAATCAAATACCGTTATCGGCGTTGGCCACTTCAGCCAATCGGCGACCACTTGCGACACGGATTTGCGTCCGGATTGCAGCTGTTTTAACCCCTCTTTCCATTGTGTATCCTCTTCAAACTTCGCCGCTTCAATCCACTGCAGGGCGCTCAATGGTGCGCCCCAGTTAAGACGCAGTGCGCGTTTAATCAAGGCGACGTCAACTTGCGGAAGTTGTTGGTGCAGCCACTCAATCGCTTCTGGCAACATGGGCGGGGTAAAAGTTAACAGCTGACAGCGACTTTTAATGGTCGCCGGTAGACGATTAATTTCGTGTGTGGTCAGTAAAAAAAGCGTTTGCGCTGCCGGTTCTTCCAAGGTTTTAAGCAACGCATTAAACGCAGAGGCATTCAGTCGCTCAACGCCTTCAATCCAGATCACTTTATAGCCTCCCTGGTGTGCCGTCTCATTAAGTTTCAGCAACAAAGCACGCACTTGGTCGACCGCGATCTCTTTTTTATCGTCCAACGGTTTCAGGTGGTAGTAATCAGGGTGTTGCTGACTTTCTGTCTGCGTTAGAAGATAACAACTTTTGCACACGCCGCACGCGCGTCCTTCAATGGGCTCTACGCACAAAGCCGCTTGCACCGCCGCGTCGACAAATTGTTCAATGCCGATGCCGCCTGCGCCCGAGAGTAAATACGCGTGACCTAAACGATTCGAAAGTCGGTCGGACAGCTGCAACCAGTGTGACCACTGCGGTTGCAACCAAGGTACCAGGCCTGGTAACCAATTCTGCAAGGTCGAGTTTTCTTGAGCGGAGTTTTTTTGAACGATAGTATGCGGTGTTTGGTTCATGCTAACATCGCCTCAAGGCGCTGGGTAATCGCCATTTGAACACTGTCTAAAGATTGGCTGGCGTCTAACACCGTGTATCGCGCGGGTGTTTCGGCAGCACGTTTTAGGTAGGCATTGCGCACGGTCTCAAAAAAAGCTTGTTTTTCAGACTCAAACCGATCAATCACCTGACCGGTCTCTTGGCTTCGACTGGCCACGCGTGCCATACCAATGGAGACGGGCAGGTCAAATACAAAGGTGGTGTCTGGCTGAAAGCCTTGCTGCACCCACGCTTCAATCTGGGCGATGCGCTCAAACCCCATCTCTCTTGCAGCGCCTTGATAGGCGTAAGAGGCGTCGGTAAATCGGTCCGAAATGACCCACTTGCCTTCGGCTAAGGCGGGTTGAATTTTCTCTTGAATGTGTTGTGCGCGGGCAGCGAACATCAGCAGTAGTTCGGTGTCGGCGTGCATGGTGCTGAAGGCGTTATTCAATAAAATCTCTCGAATGGCCTCCCCTATCTCGGTACCGCCGGGTTCTCGCGTCACGACAACCTCAAGCCCTTGGGCGACAAGAAACTCCTGAATAAACAAGAGATTGGTGGATTTACCTCCGCCCTCGGTGCCTTCTAGAGTGATAAATTGACCTGTCATTGAAACGTCCTGTTTTGGGTTGTTATCGTAAGTTCACATTTTATACACTGCACTGAGCACCTTCAAAATAAAAAACCGACCAACTTCAGAAGGCGCATCCAGTGTCTGCGGTGATATTAAGTTTAATATCCTGTTTTAACGGTTGCTGTTTTAACTCAAACCGCCGCGGTTAACGGTTGAGGATATATTTGTTCACGGCACGATTATGTTCAATCAGAGTGTTGGAAAAATGGTGCTCGCCCCCACCTTTGGCGACAAAGTAAAGTGCTTGCGTTTTTTCGGGATGCATCACCGCTTCAATAGCCTCTTTACTCGGCAATGCGATAGGGGTCGGTGGCAGTCCATTTATTCTGTAGGTATTGTAGGCGGTGGTGGTCAATAAATCACGTTTTCGGATATTGCCGTCATACCCCTGACCAATACCATAAATCACGGTCGGGTCGGTTTGTAGGCGCATACCAATGCGCATCCGTCGAACAAACACGCCTGAAATCAGTGGGCGTTCCACTGCCACTCCGGTCTCTTTTTCAACAATCGAGGCCATAATTAACGCCTCGTATGGGGTTTTATAGGGGAGTTCTTTTTCACGATTTGACCAGGCCTGGTCTAAAGTGGTTTTCATCGCTGCGTAAGCGCGTAAAATAATTTGTTTGTCGCTGTCTCCGGCTTTGTAGTGATAAGTTTCGGGCAACAACCACCCCTCTAAACGAGCGTAAGGGTAACGGCTATTGACCTCTCCTTCTAGCCCCAATAAAGCTTGCAGCCCTTCAATATCATTCAAGTCCAACTCGCGTTTAATTTTAGGCAGGGTTTGAATCATTTTTAGGCTTTCTTGCACGGTTTGACCGGCAATAAACGCAACCGGATACTGCACGGTTTGACCTTCAATCAGCTTGTCAATTAAGGTATCCACACTCCAACTCGGGTCAATCTCTATTTCGCCGGCTTTGAGCTGCAGATGCTTATCCAGATAACGCAGATACCAGACAAACCACTTAGGCGAACTCAGTAAGCTTTCTTGGTGTAATAACCACGCCACTCGGTTTGCCGAGCTGCCGGGAGTAATCTCAATAATTTTGAGTTCTGTTCCGTTGCCAATCGGCTGGCTGATAAAGTTGTTCCATTGCCAAGCCAAAACAGCGGCGCCCGTGATGAATGTCAAAACGCCGCTCAACACCAATACTTTTACGATTTTTACCACAGTATTTCTCAAGATTGTCATCGACTCCTCTTTACTGGACTAGTTGCGTCCGTTACAGCATCCGTTTCAGCGCCCAACGATAAGCTCACCGCATTTGCGGCTTGCCAATTTGACCAGGCCTGGTGAAGGGTGAAGGTTTGAACGCTTGGATAGAATTGTTGCCCAAACTGTCCCACCGGCATAATACCACGCACGGCGTTGGCCATAAAAATCTCATCGGCGTGCAGCAAATCGTCCAACGTTACAATAGACTCTTGCCATCTCAGTCCAAGGGTTTCTGCCAACAGACTGAGCTGATGGCGTGTAGTGCCTTCCACTCCGCTGTCCGTCAATTGTGGGGTCGCCAGATATCGCCCCTTTAGCAGAAACAGATTGGATTGTGTGCCGCCAATAACCTGTTGATAGGCGTTCAACATAACCCCCTCTTGCTTGTTTTTTGTGGTAATTTCAGTGCGAGCCAGTACGTTTTCTAATCGATTAAGATGCTTTAACCCTGCCAGTTGTGGCTGAATTCCACAAAGCGTCTCACAAACCGCCAATTCGATTGGCTTAGGGAATGCAAACCATCGCACACTGCTGCCCGCTTCACACGTCATCTCTTCTATGCCAATCGGCGCTAAACTCACCTGTAAAATGACGCTAATATTTGGGGCGTCTGGCATCTGATAGCCTCTGCCACCCTTGCCGCGTGTCAAAATGAGTTTGACGACCTTATTGGTTTCAACACGGCTTTTGGTGACGTTAAACACCGCCACCGCTTGCTTGATCTGCTCAAATAACGCGTGTTGATTTTGCGGTGGAAATTGCAAACGACGCGCCGAATTCTCGATTCTTCGCCAGTGTCCCGACCAATTGAGCAACTGCTCACCGGTGACTAACAGCGTGGTAAAAAAACCATCGCCATACTGCAAGCCTCTGTCCTGGCTGGACAGTGAATCAATCAAGGAGCCGTTGATAATCGTGGTGATGCTCTGGGCGGCGCTTGGCGTTGCGTTTGTGGTCGTAACAGAGGTCGTAACAGAGGTCGTAGGAAAGGTCATAGGAAAGGTCATAAAGGAGGCCATAAGAATAAGAGGGTCAACGTTAGAGGTTTCAAGAAGGTCATAGAAAATCGAAAAATCGGCTGTATGCTTCTCGGTTTTTTGCGATACAGATTAAAGCCGTCACTCTCCACATGAGCCACTGTCTTCAAAATCGACACCGCTCGGAGGGTTTGCAGGCCATTTGCACTCACTTTTCAGCGAGGTTACCACCGATTAACGCATTAACTAAGCCTTTGGCTTTATGGCGCGTTTCGACCAACTCTTTCGCAGCGTCCGAGTCGGCGACCACACCTGCTCCGGCTCTGAACTGCACCGTTGGCACTCCCTGCTTTTCAAATTGAATCATGGTGCGAATCAGTATGTTTAAATCCAAAGAGCCGTCTCGATTGATGTACCCCAATGACCCGGTATAGGCTTCGCGTGGCATCTGTTCTAAC
>CAZVPH010000059.1:0-5036 GCA_964628125.1 uncultured Thiosulfatimonas sp.
GGTTGTCGCCGCAATGAAAGGGCGTTTTCAGAACATGGGGCAGAGCTGTATCGCCGCCAAACGCTTTATTGTCGATCATGTGCAAGCGGAACTTTTTGTGAGTCTATTGAAAACAGCGATCGAAGCCAAATTTGTCGCCGGCGATCCAATGGATCCGGCAACCACGCTTGCGCCAATGGCGCGTCAAGATCTATTGGACGAGCTGCATGAGCAGGTGATGGAATCCGTCGATTTGGGGGCGGTGATTGTCACCGGAGGTTATCAGCTGGATCGTCCGGGGTGTTACTATGCGCCGACCATTTTGACCAATGTCACCAGCAATATGCCCGCGTATCACGAAGAATTTTTTGGCCCGGTCGCCATTGTGATTAAAGCCAGCGAGCCGGCGCACGCATTAGGCATTGCCAACTCGATCGACTATGGTTTAGGCGGCTCTATTTGGAGTGATGACCCAGCTACCGCAGAGACCATGGCCCGCGGAATGGAATCGGGAGCGAGCTTTGTAAACCACATCAGTTTTTCAGATCCAAGAATGCCTTTTGGCGGTGTGAAAAATTCCGGCTACGGTCGCGAACTGTCGTCTCACGGGATTCGTGAGTTTACCAATGTGAAATCTATTTGGATTAAATAGTTTAACTGGCGGTTTCTTTAGAGAAACCGCTGACGTGTTTTAAGGTTTTTGACCGCTTTCTTACCATTTTTAAACCGATTTCGATCGGTTTTTTGCACTCAAAAAAAGAGAATCGTTATGTTCGACCTATTGTTTAAAACGTTGTCCGACTTAAAGGAACCCGCGATTCTTTGGCGCTTATTTATCCCGTTTGTCGCCTCGATTATTTTGGTTTCTTTACTGGGCTACGGTCTGTTTGGGGTTTTTCTAGTCAGTGATTTTGTAATGCAAAACCCAATGGTTTCAGAGATGAACATCTGGGCCACGCAAGCCGAGCAAGCCATTGGTGCGGTGCCTTTTGTTGGCGCGATTTTGCTGTGGATTGTGACCACAGTGATGGCGATTGTCGCCGGAGTCTTGGCGTTTTTGCTTGGCAGCTATTTGATTCTTTTATTTGCCATGCTGATTACCGCATTTATGACCGACAGTCTGGTTAAGGCGGTTCACGATAAACACTATCCAAACGTGGTGTACTCGGGACATGGCTCAACCATAGAACTGCTTTGGAAGATGTTGAAATACGGTTTGTTGCTGTTGCTGCTGTTTTTACTGACCATTCCCATGCTGTTTATTCCCATTGTGAATATTGTCTGGTTCTGGGTGTTGGGTTTTATGTTTTTCAGATTCTCGCTGGTGCAGGACGTGGGGCAGGTGATCTTACCGCAACCGATGTTTAAAGAGGTAAAAGGCATAGGTAATTGGACGCCTACGCTTACTTTGGGCTCGCTGTTTTTATTGAGTACCCTGCCACTGTTGGGCTTGTTTATCCCGGTCTTGGCGGTGATTGCACTGTCGCATTACTATTTTGACCACTTATCAACCATGCCCAAACCAGCTGAATAGCGTTAGTTTAAAAACAGCTTAGAAGGTTACTGTTCGACCAGGCCTGGTCGAATAGTTGGGGCGTTAAAAGCCGTTGGCGATTGCAAGCATCATTAAGCTGATTAAAAACTTGGCTGAGAGTAGGTGAGCCTGGCAAGCATTGAGTTTTTTGACCAGGCCTGCTGAGTTTTAGGGGCGGAATAGAGCTTTAGGAGCAGATAAAAAACCGATTGATAAGCGGTTAATAAACGCTTATCAACCTCTTGTTTCTTTACCGTCTTCCTAGAGTTTGGATTTGTTTAGAGTGGTTTACTCTGATCAAGTTATTCGGTTCAAACTCGGATAGAGCGTCTGCGGGAAGTCTTGGCTGGAGTAAAAGAGGTTCAAGACGACACTCAAGCCTTAACGCTTGGCTTTTTTTGGTTTTTTGGCAGGAGCTTTTTTAGGGCGCTTTTTCTTAGCCGCTTTTTTCTGCATCTCTTTGAGAGTAAAGGTCGGTTCTAGCCCCGCTATTTTTTCGATAGGCAGAGATTGCTCTAAATGGTATTCGATGCGCTCAAGGTGTTTTAAGTCGTGACGCTCCACCAGGTTGACGGCGATGCCAACCTGCTGCGCGCGACCGGTTCGGCCGATGCGGTGAATATACATGTCGCCTCGAAAAGGCATGTCGTAGTTAATTACGTGGGTGATTTTTAACATGTCCAAGCCGCGGGCCGCGACGTCTGTGGCGACTAATACTTTAATTTTATTCGCCTTAAATTTATTCATTCTGTCGAGACGAGTGGCTTGCGTAAAGTCGCCGTGCAATACTTGCGCCGAGATGTTTTGTGATTGCAACCAGTCGGTGACTTCAAGGGCTTTGTCTTTTTTATTGCAAAAGACAATCGCGCTTTGGCAGCTGGCGTCTTGCAGGATATTTTTTAAGAGTGCATCTTTATGCGCCTTGTCATTGGCGAGGTAGACCACCTGTTGAATCTGTTCGGATTTGGTGTTGGGCGCGTCCACTTGTACCACTTCTGGGTCGTCCAAAATATCTTCTGCAAATTGCTCTATGCCTTTTCCCGAGAGAGTGGCTGAGAAAAGCCCCGCTTGAAACTCGCCCGGAATTGCGTCCAACAGTGCGCGCACTACGGGACCTTGTCCCATGTCCAACATACGGTCGGCTTCGTCGATAATGACCATCTCGATGTAAGAGAGTGTGACGGCATCTTCTTCAATCAGCTTTGCTAAGCGCCCCGGAGTGGCGACTAAAATATCGCACGCACGGGTTAATACATCGATTTGAACACTGAGTTTGAAGCCACCGGTGATAATCGCCGACGGAAAGTTGCAGTAAGCGCCCAGTTTTTTTACCACTTTGTGACTTTGAAATGCCAGTTCACGCGTGGGGGACAAGATTAAAATACGAGGGTGACGACTGGAGTGCTTAGGCTCGTCCAGGAGATATTGCAACGCAGGCAAAACAAACGCCGCGGTTTTACCGGTACCGGTTGCAGCGCCGGCCAATACATCTTTACGCTCCAACATGAGCGGAATGGCGGCAGCTTGAATCGGCGTTGGCTTATTGTACGACTGTTTACGGACGGCGTTTAATAGGACGTCATCTAGGTGGAACTCTTCAAATGTCATGCGAATCTCAGTTGTGCGTTATGGCCACTTAGGGTTACTAACTGGGAGCTGCTACTAGCGCAGCCGTGGCTGTTAGGCCTAATTGACCAGGCCTGGTGGATTTTAATCAGGTGGCGTCGCCTGCAAAGGCCTGGTTAACAATGATTTATTCTATAACAAGGATTATACGTGCTTGCGTCAATTTTCATGCGCTTTTGTTGGACAAAAGAGGTTAATAACGTATCCATGGCCTCCATGATTTCGGAATCGCCGCTGAGTTCAAAGGGGCCATGCTCCTGAATCGCCAATATTCCTTCGGCTTTAACGTTGCCGGTGACGATGCCAGAGAACGCTTTTCTAAGCTGACTGGCTAAAACGTGTGGTGGCTGGTCACGGTGTAAGTTTAGTTTTGCCATGGCGTCATGGGTTGGTATAAATGGGGTTTGCAAGTCTAACTCTAAGGTGAGACGCCAGTTAAAATAGTAGGCATCGCTGCTGTTTTTACGGTCTTGGTGAATGACTTTCATGTATTCTTTCATGCGGATTGCGACCTCTCTGGGCTGGTTAATCATCACTTCAAGTAGGTCGGTCGCTTGAGTGCCGAGCGTAACGTGTATAAAGTTCATCACTGTTCTAAAGTAAGCGCGGCTGCCCTCATTGCCGGTCAGAACAACCGGCATCGGCAGCGTCTTGTTGTCTGGATGCAGCATAATACTCAGTAGATAGAGCAGCTCTTCCATGGTGCCAGGACCGCCTGGAAAAATGATAATAGCGTGACCTAAACGAACAAAGGCTTCCAGTCTTTTTTCAATGTCTGGCATAATGCAGAGCTCATTAACGGTGGCATTTGGCGCTTCGGCAGCGATGATGCCCGGTTCGGAAATACCGATATATCGGGTGTCTTTATAACGCTGGTTGCCATGACCCACCACGGCTCCTTTCATGGGCGCTTTCATCACTCCAGGGCCGCAGCCGGTACAGATGTCTAAGGTGCGCAACCCGAGTTCATAGCCCAGATGTTTGCTGTATTTATACTCATCTTCAGGTATGGAGTGGCCGCCCCAGCAAACAATGATGTTTGGCAAGGTGTTTGGGCGCATTAATCGCGCGTTGCGAACGATGTGAAATACCGCATTGGTGATACCGTGTGAAGTGCTGAGATCGAATTTAGGGTTTTCTAAAACGTCGTTACGCGAGTAAATAAGGTCACGAATCACGGCAAATAAGTTTTTCTGAATGCCAAGCATTATTTCATTGTCCACAAAAGCATGTCGTGGAGCATGTTTGATAATCAGCTGAACCCCCCGGCCTTTACTGTTCACTAAAATTGAAAAACGCGCGTACCTTTTCAGCAGTTCCAAGCCATTATCTTCTTGAACTCCGGTGTTAAGAACCGCCAAAGCGCACTGTTTTAAAAGCTCGTTTAGGCCTTGGTCGGACGTATCACAGAGCTGGTAGGCTTCTTGATAAGATAGAATTTGTAAAGAGCCTTCTGGACGGATGATGACTTCTTCTATATCAGTATTCATATTTTAAGGTAAACTCGTCTTGTGATTTCTAAGGGCTGTTTATTGACGTTTGCGGAGATTTTTGCCCCGCGTCTTGAAACGACACCGCTTTGTATTTAAATTGGTTTTTTGGGGTTTTATTATGCGTGAGAATAGTCGTTACGAGGAAGGTTTTTTAATCATTCTGTTGCTACTGGCCTTGGTCGGGTTAATTTGGTTGTTTACGCCGTTTTTAAAAGCGTTATTTTTTGCCATGATTTTAGCCACCGCCAGTTACCGACTTTATCTGCAACTTTTACCTCATTGTAAAGGCTCAGAAACCATCGCTGCATCAGCGATGAGCGCTTTTGTTCTGGTTGGGTTCATAGCTCCGGTGACCTATTTACTGGTTGAAATGAGCATACAAATTGGCCAGTTATACACCGAGG
>CAZVPH010000059.1:5046-8510 GCA_964628125.1 uncultured Thiosulfatimonas sp.
GATCAGTGTCCAGAATTCAGAAAGCTTGGCCATTTTAAATCAATCGTTGCTGGCTTACCTGCCTTTAAACGAAGCGACTCAAGTCGAAGCCTTAGCGCAAATTAAGGCCAACTCGGCCAAAATTATTACGTTCGCACAACAAGCCACCGTCTTTTTATTAGAAGGTGTTTTAGGCACGACCTCTTCTTTTATCGCCTTTATCGGCCTCTCGATTTTTGCACTATTTTTCTTCTACCGAGACGGCGCCACAATCGCAAAATACATCACGATTTTATCGCCCTTAGAAAACCATTACGACCGTATGATCATGCAGCGTTTTGCCGGTTTGTCTACCGTGTTGACGCTAAGTGTCTTGGCGATTGCAGTCTTGCAGGGCGTTTCGTTTGCCATTGTTTCTTGGGCATTAGGTTTACCCGGCATGTTTATCGGCATGGCGATCGCCGTCACTTCTTTTATTCCGATTGTCGGTGCCGCCTTAATCTGGATTCCCATCGTTATTTATGCACTGGTGCAGGGCGATTATATCATGGCGCTGGTCATTAGCTTTTGGGGCATCGTGATTACCGGTTTTGTGATTGATAACGTCATGCGTCCTATTATTATCACCAAACTCACCAAAGGCATGGGCGAAGCGGGGCAAGGGCTATCGGTTGCGAACCACACGCTTTTAACCGTCCTCTCAACGTTTGCAGGCTTGATTCACTTTGGCGTTATAGGGCTGTTTTTTGGACCGGTGATTGCCGCCATGGCAATCACCATCTTTGATGTCTATGAGCATAAAAATTCCGATTCACTCGATAGAAGTTAGTGATGATTTAGCCTAAGTATTGATGGTAAGCTAAGTTGGATGAGTCTATTTTAGAGGCAGAAATGAGGGCAGGAATTTTGAATGCCCTTTTTAACTCTGCCTCGTTCAATATTAGGGAGCGTTTCATGAAGATACCAAAAATTAAGTTGACCTTTTCAAAGCTTGCCGTCGTGCTGTCCATTTTAAGCACCACGGCGATGGCATCCAATAGTCCAGGAGATGATCCCTACATTCAAGGCTTTAAAGCTTACGCAGCAGAGGTTAAAGCACACAGCAACGAACTAACCCTTGCTACCACCGCCTATGCTGATGAGGTGTTTAAGGTCCAACGCAGTGTCGGCTATATTGGTGAAGTCTTGCCGATCCCTAAAGCGGTTAAGGTGACTGAAGGGGTTTATACCGTTGTCGGCAGTATGATCTGGCACACACCCGACAACTTTGGTTTAAACAACAACCTCTCCTTTATGATTTTTGAAGACGGCGTTTTCGTGTTTAATGCCGGCGCCAATAACGCTTTAGCGTACACGTTGCATCAGCAGATTAAACAGATCACCGACAAACCGGTTAAATGGCTCGCAGTTGAAAACAGCCAAGGACACGCTTATTTAGGCGCCAGTTACTGGGCTGACATCGGCGTGAAACACCTCTACTCCAGCAGTATGGCAAATGATGAATTCAACGCTGGATTTGACTCCATTAAAGCCGAATGGTCAGAGCGGGTAGGCCAAAACATCACCAACTCCGCACGTAATGTCTCTGATAAATTTACCACCTTTGATGCGCCTATCACCGTTGACGTTGGCGGTGGCGAACCCGTTATCCTTCAAGATTTCGGCCCTGGACACACTCCTGCCTCAACCAGTGCTTATGTGCCTTCACGCAAAATCATTTTTACTGGAGACTTAGGTTTCAATGAGCGTATGCCTGTCTTCTTTGGTTACACTGATTCGTTCGGCTGGAAGCACTCCTACAAAAAAATGTTGGATGAGATCCCCGCGGATACGATCGTAATACCTGGGCATGGAACACCGACAGACATGGAAACCGCCAAGCGTCAAATGTACGATTATCTTGTGTACTTGCACGCCGAAGTGCAGAAAGTGGTTGATGCAGGCGGCAGTGAAGAAGACGCCATGGCCATTGATCAGTCAATGCACAAAGATCGCCCGGTGTTTGACCAGGCTGCGTCTAATAATGCCAGTCATGTCTATAAAGAGATTCAGCTAGGCGCCTTCTGATTTGGGGCTTATTTTGGCCACTTCTGCGTTAAGCGCCGGCTTGTGTAGAGAAGGCCACACGGCAAACCGACGCTTGCCTTGAATTGGTTAAAAATAATCTCCCAAATCTTGGTGGGGTTTTTGGCTCAATTTAGTCTCGCCATTTTATAAAACGCTCACCGCCTTTTGGCGGTTTTTGTTTTTTCACTTCTGCGTTAAGCCTCGGCTTGTGTAGAGAAGACCACACGGCCAGCCGACGCTTGCCTTGAATTGGTTCAAAATAATCTCCCAAATCTTGGTGGGGTTTTTGGCTCAATTTAGTCTCGCCATTTTATAAAACGCTCACCGCCTTTTGGCGGTTTTTGTTTTTTCACTTCTGCGTTAAGCCTCGGCTTGTGTAGAGAAGACTACACGGCGCCGACGCTTGCCTTGAATTGGTTCAAAATAATCTCCCAAATCTTGGTGGGATTTTTGGCTCAATTTAGCCTCGCCATTTTATAAAACGCTAACCGCCTTTTGGCGGTTTTTGTTTTTTCACTTCTGCGTTAAGCCTCAGCTTGTGTAGAGAAGACCACACGGCCAGCCGACGCTTGCCTTGAATTGGTTCAAAACAATCTCCCAAATCTTGGTGGGGTTTTGAGCTCAATTTAGCTTTAACGCTAGATAAAAGAAGTGACCAGGCCTGGTCATTATTAAACGTTGCCCACAAAAAAAGCCGATTTAAGACTGGCTTAAATCGGCTTGAATTTTGAACGATGATGGATGACTTACATCGGGTCCATAAAGTTAGGCTCGTCTATATAGCCGTTTTCTATGCCTTTGGTGACTATTGCAACGGCGTCGTGTGGGTGCAAGCTTTCTAGATGGTTGACTCGGATCCAGTAGTCGCTGTATTCCGGGTAACTGTCGAGCTTGGCTTGCAGACGACGGCTGGCGTCTTCGCAGAACATCAGGTTTGAGGCGTTTAAGCGAGCAAACTCTTGTTCATCTTCACGTTTGACCACCGCTTGAACCGGGGTTTGTACCGCGTCTTCAAGGCGGTTGATCAGAGTGGACATCTCAAGCGTGTCGGATTCAACGACTTTTATTTTGACCTGAGCGTAAGAGCGCTGGCTGTGTGGTGTGGCGCTGATGCCTTCGGGGGTGCCGAGCCAATCGACGACCGTTTGGTAGTCGAGACCCTGAGTTGAGAGCGCGTTAAACTGCTTTTCAAACGCTTCTTGAATCAGTTGGCGAGAAAGCGCTGCAGAGCAAGGGCAAGTGGAGGAGTATGGCAGTTCAATTGAGATTTCACACTCAAACTTTCCTTGACGCATCTCGCCACGCACGGTGGTCGGGTAGTGTTTCCAGCCAGAGTTATCACTTTTGAGCGACTTACGACGTTCGTAATAGTCAAATTTAAATTCAACAAACGCTTGGTTGCTCAACTCTTTATGCGA
>CAZVPH010000060.1:0-8461 GCA_964628125.1 uncultured Thiosulfatimonas sp.
TTGTCGTGTGCTTTGCAAGTTTTGTTCTCACATAAAGTCCAGAAACTGGACGATTTGACAGGCCAATACACAACACCAGTCATCCCTATTAAGATGCAAGAAATACTTAATAACCCCATGCTTAACATACGTTTTGCAGCGTCGTTTGATACCGCAACTGGTCAACGTTCTTTTCAACATCGTCTGCGGGTGTTTGAAAATCAAGGCGTGCGTTACGTTTGGGCAGTCTGTATCGAAATTACAGAAATGGTTGCGTTTGAACGCGAAATAGTCGATGCGCAAGGGCGGCTTTCACTCAATCAAGTCTATGAAAGAGAAGCCGTTTTAGTCGAGCAAAATAAGTTTATAAATGATTCCTATCAGAAACAATCGCGTTTTTTAGCGATGTTAAGCCATGAATTGCGGTCGCCGCTGCTTGGAATTAGCAGTTTGGTGGAACGGTTGCAAGAGCAGTTAACGCTGGGTCCTATTACTGCCGAGACACTTACAGCGCTTAAAACAATCCATGTTACTGCGGAGCAATCAATTTTTTTAGTCAATGATATATTGACGTATTCGCAAACTGAGTACGATGTCATTACTCTGCATCCGATGGCTTTTTCATTAAAAGAGTTGCTTGAAAACGTCAAGCAATTAACCAAGTCGATTGCGAGCGATAAAAATCTTATGGTCTCCATGGTTTACCTAGGAGAGCGCGATCTTGTCGTGGGTGACAGTGTTCGATTGGCACAAATTTTAATAAACTTGATCGTCAACAGCTTGAAGTTTACCCAGTTTGGCGGGGTCTCGGTTGAGGTGACTGAAAAAGCCAGCAGTCATTTTTTATTTAAAGTTACAGACTCCGGAGAAGGAATTTCAGAAGAACAGAAAGCCCGAATTTTTGAGCCTTTCGAACAGTTAGAAAGCGTAGGGAGCGGACTTCATATTGGTTCAGGTTTAGGCTTGTTCATCGTTAAAAAACTGGTGAACTTGATGAATGGGAGTGTTACGGTTGAATCAAACCTAGGCGTCGGCACATCGTTTCTGGTCGATATTGTTCTTCCCTCGATTGAAGAAGCCTTGGCGGACAGCGATCGCAATAACGGCCAATACAAGCTGTTAAACCAGTCTGCTAAAAACGCCATAAAGTTTGCGAGGCAGAAGCTGGTTCGGTCAGAGACCCCAGCGTTACAATCGGTTAAGTCGGTTAAAGCCGAGTCATCAGCTGAAAGTGCATTATCCAGAGACCATTATCAGATTTTAGTCGCGGATGATTCTAAAATTAACAGAATGGTGCTGGCGGGTTACCTTGAAAACGAAAACTGTACAGTGATTGAAGCAAAGGATGGCCGACAGGCCTGGGAGCTTTTCCAAGAAGGGGGTTACGGCTTTGTTTTCTTAGATATTCAGATGCCTTTTTTAGATGGGATTGAAGTCAGTCAAAAAATTCTCAAAAGTGTTCAGGAAAACGCTCATTACACTCGTGCGTTAAAAGGCGTCTATGCCATTACGGCAAGCGGCGATGTCTCCAACTTTATTCCGGAAGGGGAGACTCTAGGTTCCATAGGCTTTGATGGATGGTTTGTTAAGCCAATTACTCAAGCGCAGATTGTAGGGGCTTTGCAAGCCCGAAGCGACGTCAGAGTGCCCGGTGTGAGTCCAGTGTCGTTGGCACCAGCAGTGTCCGCCTCACAATCCGTAGTGGAGGAGGTGGCGAGTGATTTAGAGACCGGTGCTGAATGGGATACGTTTGACAGGGTTCCAGAGCCGTTTCATGGGTTGATGGACTCCTTTTTAGCAGAGACGACCAGCGGCCTAGCGGAAATGTTTGCCTTCAATCAAGCTAAAAATCACGTTGGGCTCTCCTCGAAAGCGCACTATTTAAAAGGTAACTGCATGTTATTTCAGTTAGATAAGATGGCTGATCTCCTAAAGAGAGTCGAAGAACTCATAAAAGAGGAGAAAACGCCAGAGATCATGCAAGAGGAATTGGACTTAGTATTGAAAAAGATTCAATTATCCTTGAAATACCTTGAGAACTCTTTTGCGATTCGTCATAATGGAAACCAATAAAAAAACGTTTACCTTTGAATAACTTTCAAACCTAATAAACTTCAAGTTGAGTAATAGATAACATGTCTGAAAAAATTAGTATTTTATTGGCGGAAGATCATGCCTTGGTAAGAGCGGGTTTTAAATCAATCCTTCAAGCAGAGCCAGACTTCGTTGTCGTGGGTGAGGCCGAAGATGGGCTAGAGTGCCTAGAGTTGGTAAGAACCAAGTCACCCCAAGTTGTTTTGTTGGATTTATCCATGCCAAAACTGAGTGGTTTAAATGCGATCAGCCACATTAAAAAACGTTATGCGGATACAAAAGTTATTGTCCTTACCGCTGCAGAAACCACCAATGTTTGGTCTGAAGTTTTAGAGTTAGGCATTAGTGGTATCGCCATGAAGTCAATTTCACCCAAAGAGTTAATTCAAGGCGTACGTCAAGTCATGAAGGGTGACCTGTTTATCCACTCTGAGATACAGCCTATTTTGGAAGAAGCTTCAGGTTTAGTGAATAAACGCTTATCTGTTCGAGAGAAGCAGGTGGTTAAACTGGTTGCAGAAGGCTATAAAACCAAAGAAATTGCAGAAATGCTGGAGATCAGTGATCGTACGGTCTCTAAACACCGCGAGAACTTGATGACAAAAATGGGCGCGACTTCAACCGCAGAGCTGACCAATTATGCAAATGAAACTGGGCTTACCAAAGTAAGACTGGAAGAGATTGAATAATTGAGTTATAGATCTTTAAGTAGATGAATACTTAAAGATTGCACGCAATAAAAAAGGGCCGAAAGGCCCTTTTTTATTGCGTGGCGTTTAACCACGGTTGAGTGCTGACTGTTAAGCGTCGGTTTTAACTTTACCTGTTTCAGGCGCAACAACGGTTTCTAGAGTGCCTAAATATTGGCTTCGGAAATTTTGTAATCCCTCTTGAACCAGTTTAAACGTTGATTCAATGTTGCTGGCGATGTCGCCCTTTAAGACATCCAGCCCTCCTAAGAGCCCTTTGGCTTCTTCAAAGCCTTTAGCAATCCCCCCTCCAACGACTTCAAGAAAACGGTCGATTAAGGCTTCGCCTTCAAGCTTAGGGTTTGCAGCCTGGAAGCTTGCTAGAAACGCGGTGCTGCCATCTACAATACGTTTTGCCGTATTTTCTGGTGACCAGTAATCCATGCCGCCTTGTGCTTTAAGCGCTTCGTTACTAATGGGCGGTGTTCCGCCTTTTTCGATGCCAAATTCAGCGCTGAGGATCTCATTGATCTTTTCCATAGCAGCTTGATAAGTGAGCTTTAAGGAGTCTGATGAGGCTGAGTTTTTGTCACCAAACAGGTGCGCAACCAAGCTGGCTTGACGTTCTGTGCGAATGGTTTCTTGAGTAGCCTGTGGCGATATTTTATCCGCCGACTTTGACTGGTTTGCCTGTTCTGCTTGGCTGAGGCCTCGGTTTGACTGGTTCGCACCTTCAATGCTTGCAGATTTTTGATAGGCTTGGATCGAGCTTAAGTTGTTGGTTTCAATGGCCATGAGTAGAACCTCTTTTCTGGTGAGTTGTTTTTTTGAGGCCTTTCGCTGTTTAAGCGTTTGTGTCAGGACTCTTTTTTAAAACGTTATGAGTGAGTACGTTTATATTAACGTTTTATCTATCAGGTTTGGAAAGCTCCTTCCTAGAAAGATCTCTTGTAAATTATGTATCGACTAAGCAATTGAAAACTTGAGGAGTAGCGTCACTTTATAGCAAAAATTGGCAAATTTATTTGTAGGCGTGCGGTGAAAGCTGCTTTGAGAACATGAGTGCAATGCTTAGGATTAAGGTTTAAAAACAGGTAAGTAACGTTCTTTTAACGCTCTTTAAAGCAGTCTAAAAATCGCATAAATCCAGCAAGAAAGCTTGGATACTGGTATGATGCGTAAATATTTTTACACTGATTTGGAAATGAAGCAGAATGGAACTTAATCCAGTTTACACCCGCATTAACGATTACCAGGCACGAACAGAAGTGCTTAGGAGGTATCTTTGACTATGACGCCCGTGCAGAGCGTTTAGATGAAGTTATCCGTGAACTGGAGCAACCTAATGTGTGGAATGATCCTGAAAACGCACAAGCCTTAGGCAAAGAAAAGTCGCAGTTAGAGTTGATAGTCTCGACGATACGATTGATGGAGTCCGGGACGGAATCCGTCAAAGAACTCTTAGAAATGGCTGAGATGGAAGACGATGCCGAAATGGTCGATGAAGTTGTAGCCGATTTGGATGAGTTAGGTAAAAAGCTTGAAAAACTTGAGTTTCAACGTATGTTTTCAGGTGAAATGGATCCGAACAATGCGTATTTAGAGATTCAGTCAGGCTCGGGTGGAACCGAAGCCCAGGATTGGGCGAACATCGTTTTACGGATGTATTTACGCTGGGCCGACAGCCATGGCTTTAAAGCCGAGATTATCGAAATCACCGCAGGCGATGTGGCGGGCATCAAAGGGGCAACCTTGCATGTGCAGGGCGACTACGCCTATGGTTGGTTGCGCACCGAAACTGGCGTTCATCGTCTGGTGCGTAAGTCACCGTTTGATTCCAGCAATCGTCGGCATACCTCGTTCTGTTCAGTGTTTATCTCGCCAGAGATTGACGACAGTTTTGAAGTCGATATTAACCCAGCGGATTTACGAATTGATGTTTACCGTGCCAGTGGTGCGGGCGGACAACACGTAAACAAAACCGAGTCGGCGGTGCGAATTACTCATTTACCAACCAATACCGTGACGCAGTGCCAGAATGGACGTTCACAACATCAGAACAAAGCCGAAGCGATGAAGCAATTGCGGGCAAAGCTTTACGAGCTTGAAATGTTGGCGCGAAGTGCCGAAAAACAAGAACTTGAAGAAACTAAGTCCGACATTGGCTGGGGCAGTCAGATTCGGTCTTATGTTCTGGACTCAGGCCGGATTAAAGACCTTAGAACCAATATTGAAACCGGTAACACCGGTGCCGTTTTGGACGGAGATTTGGATCAGTTTATTGTCGCCAGTTTAAAAGCCGGAGTTTAGCAGATACTTTAAAAGTCTGAAGAGAGTCAAGGACTTTGAAGCGACTTAACAATCGCATCAAAATGAGTTTAGCGAACTAAAGAGCTGTTTCACTGGTTTTTACTTGTCCAAGGCTTTAAAATATTCTTTATATTTCAAACCATAAGCTTACACATAGGTTTAGCTAAGTAAGTATTATAGTTTCTACATAAGTTACCAGGCCTGGTGGTTTTATAAACCACCAGGCCTGGTCGTTTTCCCCATAAATGTTTAAGAGAGTTATCCCATGTCCGAAACACAAAATTCAGTGCCTGAAGTAGATGAGAATAAAATCATTGCAGAGCGTCGCGCAAAACTTCACGCTTTGAGAGAGGGCGGGCACTCCTATCCAAATACGTTTCGACGTGAGCACAACGCTGCCGAGTTGCATGAACTGTATGGTGATTTGAGTAAAGAGGCGTTAGAAGCCGCCGAGCCGGTTCGGGTCAAGGTTGCAGGGCGAATGATGTTGCGCCGTATTATGGGAAAAGCCAGTTTTGCAACCTTACAAGATCCAACGGGTCGCATTCAAGTCTATGTCACTCGCGATGACCTGCCGACCGATTTTTATAATAACCAGTTTAAGAAATGGGATTTGGGCGACATTGTCGGAGCAGAAGGCGTGGTATTTAAAACCAAGACCGACGAGCTTTCAGTTTACGTCGACCACATTGAGTTGATCACTAAATCGATTCGCCCACTGCCGGATAAATTTCACGGTTTGCAAGATCAAGAAGTTCGTTACCGTCAGCGGTATGTCGATTTAATCGTCAATGAAGAGACGCGCGAAACCTTTAAATTGCGCTCTAAAATTGTGCAGCATGTGCGTAACTTTTTGATTCGTCATGACTTTATGGAAGTTGAAACGCCCATGATGCATGTGATTCCAGGAGGCGCGAGCGCCAAACCGTTTAACACCCACCACAATGCGCTGGATATGCCACTTTATCTGCGTATTGCACCAGAGCTTTATTTAAAAAGACTGGTGGTCGGTGGGTTTGAGCGTGTTTTTGAAATTAACCGCAGTTTCCGTAACGAAGGCTTGTCCACTCGTCATAATCCAGAGTTTACGATGGTAGAATTTTACGCCGCTTACACAGACTACCATCAGCTAATGGATTACACCGAAGAGCTATTGAAGGAGTTGGCCGAACTTGCCGTCGGTTCAACCAAAGTGCCTTATCAAGGGGGCGTATTTGATTTCGGTAAACCCTTTGCGCGACTCAGCATGAAGGACTCGATTGTCCAATATAATGAGGGAGTTGAGTTGTCACAGCTGGAGACGCTTGAATCGGCAACAGCATTGGCGGGCAGTTTAAAGATCCACATTAAAGAGGGTTATGGCCTAGGTCGAATCATCACAGAAATTTTTGAAGAGACGGTTGAAGAGAAGTTAATGGACCCAACATTCATCACCGAATATCCTGCGGAAGTTTCGCCGTTGGCACGCCGTAACGATCAAGACCCCTTTATTACTGATCGCTTTGAGCTGTTTATCGGGGGACGTGAGTTGGCGAATGGCTTTAACGAGTTAAACGACGCTGAAGATCAAGCGGAGCGTTTTATGTCTCAAGTCGAGGCAAAAGAGGCGGGTGATGATGAAGCGATGCATTACGATGAAGATTATATTACAGCGCTGGAGCACGGTATGCCGCCCACCGCAGGTGAGGGAATAGGAATTGACCGTTTGGTGATGTTGTTCACCGACTCGGCTTCGATACGCGACGTTTTATTGTTTCCGCACATGCGCCCGGCCTAAAACCTACTGTCACCAATTGCCACCAATGCCCCGTTTTTACGGGGTTTTTTGTTTTTCCTTGTGTATAATTGCTACCCAGTATTACCTTAAAGCACTTTTAAAAGCAGGTATAAAGTAGGTACAGAATGTTAAAACTGTACCTACCTCAAAGCAGGTACAGGATATGTTAACGAACGTGATCATCAAAAAGAGTAAACCAGCTGAAAAGCTTTACCGCTTAGCGGACAGTATGGGCCTGTATTTAGTGGTGCGGCCGAGCGGGGTTAAGTCTTGGCAGTACCGATTTAAGCTACACGGCAAGCAATCGACTTACTCGATCGGGAATTATCCAGAAGTGTCTTTATTGGACGCAAGGATTGAGCACGACAAGGCGCGACAGAAGATTAAAAGCGGAGTGAACCCGAACCAATCTAAAAAAATTGAGAAGCTTGAGCGCCGGCTTTTGCACGACCTAACTTTTAACGACTTAGCGGACGAGTGGTTTGAGCAGAAAAAAACGCAAGTGGTTGAGCGGTCGGCTGTGATTATCAGAGGCCTGCTTAAAAACCATGTTCGACCCATCATCGGAGGCTTGGCTGTAAAAGAGATTAAGCCGTTGCATGTGTTATTAGTTTTAAAAGAGATGGAGGCGGCTGGCAAAATGACGGCGGCAATTCGCGCGCGGCAACTTATGTCCGGCGTGTTTAGACATGGAGTGATGACTTTGCGTTGCGAGTCTGACCCAGCAAGCCCTTTGGAGGGGTATATTAAGCGACCGCCTATTGTGCACGCCCGCGCCTTGGGGCGTGATGAAGTGCGCGACTATCTATGCAAGCTGAATATTTATCAGGGGCGCTATGTAACGCGTGAGATGGTTCTTTTTCAGATGCTGACGTTTACGCGATCGGCTGAGGCGATTGGCGCAAAATGGGATGAAATAGATTGGGTAAAGAAGCTTTGGCGCATACCGGCAGCGCGCATGAAGATGCGGCGGCCTTTAATTGTGCCATTGTCGAGCACGGCTTTAAGCATTTTAAGCTCTACGTTTAATATTACGTCAAAATGGGAGTACATATTCCCAGGGGTGGATAAGCGTAAACCGATGGGGTCGTCCACGATTAACGCGGCTATTCGCTATGCCCTGGGCAATCGTGACGAATACGGCGTGATTACGAGCCATGACTTTAGGGCCACAGCATCGACCTGGCTGCATGAAGAGGGGTTTTTGCATGACGCGATTGAATTGCAGTTGGCGCATGTGAATAAATCAAAGGTGGTCGCCACCTACAATCAGGCAGAGCACTTAGATCGCAGGCGTGAGTTTATGGAGTGGTACTCGAATGAGCTGGTGGCGCTTTGCCCAGAGTTATTTGAGCCTAGGTTTTAGGCGAATTCTTTGATTAAGCGTACCGACAGGTCTAGCTCGGTCATTCGGCTGGCGACACGCTTTTCGACGGCATGGTAAATTGCATTGTAATTATTGTTCAATCCTCCCAATCCCAGTGATTCGCGCAGCTCGTCTTGCGTGCCTTCAAAGCGGTCTTGCGCTTCAAATTTTTCGAGCCACATTTTGAGCTCGTGCGGGTAAATTTCCCGATTGGCGACTTGCCATACCAGGTCTTTTAGCAGTTGC
>CAZVPH010000061.1:0-8400 GCA_964628125.1 uncultured Thiosulfatimonas sp.
AGAGAATTTTCTGTAATTTTTGATCTTTATCCACCCATATTTCTAACTCGTCACCGACACGCAGGCTCGTCAGTAAGTTGCTGTTTTTTAAACGCCCAATTTCATAGGTGGTTGCGGGTGAGATGTCTAAGCTGCCCAGTGCGGTGCTTAAGGACTCATTTTTACGGATTTTAATTTTATGCTCTCGCCACTCTGGCGCATCGTCTTCTGCCAGGGCGTTTAAGTTTTCGAGAGTGGGTGAGCTCGTTGAGAGCTCTGGAAGTGGTAAGACGGTTCGCTCAGGATTCGCGCTGCTGCTGAAGGACGGCAACAGTAAGATCGCGGTAACCGTTAGCTTAAAAAATGTTTGGTTTGGCCAGTATTTCATGAGTCTATTTCAGTTTTTTAGATTGGTTTTACAGGGGGTTAAACCACGCCAGTGGCTCGCAAAAGAGTTCATTATACTTAAAATAAGAGCTAAAAAAGGGGAATGATTTACTTTTCACGCACTATTATGAATGCTGGTATTAGTTTTATTTATGACCATGAGTTTTTGTGGCTTAAACAGGCAGAGAACTACTGCTTTGGTTCGACTTTAACCACTATTTTGCAACCGTAGTCGGTGGACGTAACGCTTTGTAAGCTGTGTTTATTGACACGCGCCCAGCTGTTGATATCTTTTTCTGCGCCGGGGTCGGTGCACTCAATGGCGATGAGTTCGCCTACTGCGCTTCGGCGTACTTGTTGTTGCAGTTTTATGACTGGCATGGGGCATTTCAAGCCTTTTGCGTCGACCACGTGATCGGGAGCTATTTGAGCGCCACTCTGCTGTTTACAGTCGTTTACAAGATGGGGCATTAAGGTTCCTTTTTCTGTTGTTTATGCACAGTAACTCTCTTAAAGTCACTTAGAAATACGGTATAATTGGCGCTATTTTGTAACAGATTTTACCGTCATTACGCCCAGGCCACAAATATTAACGGTTTCATTTAGGAGGTTGTTAAATGAAGCCGTTCAAAAGTAGCGGACAGTGATGCATGTGAGTAAATGATAAGGCTAAGAGGGTTGGACCGTGTCGGCAACAGCAGCAACAGATATTCGTACATTTCAGGGGTTGATTCAAACCCTGCAAGCATTTTGGGCAGAACAGGGTTGTGTGGTGATGCAACCTTATGATAATGAGATGGGCGCAGGGACGTTTCACCCCTCCACTTTTTTAAGATCAATTGGGCCAGAGCCATGGAGAGCGGCTTATGTTCAGCCTTGTCGTCGCCCAACCGATGGCCGCTATGGCGAAAATCCAAACCGCTTGCAGCACTATTATCAATTTCAAGTAATGCTTAAACCTTCGCCGGACAATATCCAAGAGTTGTATCTGGATTCGCTTAAAGCGATGGGGGTTGATCCTTTAGAGCACGATATTCGTTTTGTGGAAGACAACTGGGAGTCGCCGACCCTTGGCGCTTGGGGTTTAGGGTGGGAAGTGTGGATGAATGGCATGGAGGTCACGCAGTTTACCTATTTTCAACAAGTTGGCGGTTTAGAGTGCCGACCCGTAACCGGTGAGATTACCTATGGGTTAGAGCGCATCGCGATGTACCTGCAAGGCGTTGAAAGTGTCTATGATTTAACCTGGGTTAACGGACCCGAAGGCAAAGTGACCTATGGCGACGTGTTCCACCAAAACGAAGTGGAGATGTCGACCTATAACTTTGAGAAAGCCGACACCGCCATTTTATTTAGAACATTTGATGAGTGTGAGCAGATCTTTGCGACCTTGGTTGAAGATAAACTTCCACTGCCAGCTTATGAGCAGGTTTTAAAAGCATCGCACGCATTTAACATGTTGGACGCTCGTCATGCGATCAGTGTCACTGAGCGCGCACGCTACATTGGCCGTGTGCGCACTATGGCCAGACAGATCGCCACCGCCTATTATGAAGGACGCGAGGCACTTGGTTTCCCGTTGGTGAAAACCGCAACTGGCGCAACCACACAGAACTCCGAGCAGATTCAAAATTTAAAAAAGGGGGCGAAATAATGACGCTGCGTACAGACGGTTTTTCGGAAGACTTTTTAGTCGAAATTGGCACGGAAGAGCTGCCACCCAAAGCCCTTAAAAAATTAAGCGAAGCGTTTGCGGCAGGCATTGAAGCAGGCCTGGTCGAATCTGAGCTGAGTCATGGTGCGATAAAGATTTATGCTGCGCCACGCCGTTTGGCGGTGTTTATTGAGGCGCTGCAAACGGTGCAACAAGACAAAATGGTCGAGCGCAAAGGCCCCGCAAAAGCGGCAGGGTTTGATGCGGAGGGCAAGCCAACCAAAGCTTTAGAGGGCTTTGCGCGCGGTTGTGGGGCAACGGTTGCAGATTTAATTGAAATTGAAACCGACAAAGGCACCTGGATGGCTTACCACCTTGCGCAAAAAGGTCAGACCGCTGCAAGTTTATTGCCGGAGATTGTCAGTCAGTCGTTAGCAAAGCTACCGATTCCTAAACGGATGCGCTGGGGCAGTTCGGACATTGAGTTTGTTCGTCCGGTTCACTGGGTGTTGATGTTGCTGGGCACCGAGATTGTCCCTGCGACGGTTCTGGGGCATTCCGCATCGAACACCACCAGAGGGCACCGCTTCCATGCCCCGGTGGAGTTGATGATTGAACATCCAAGCCAATATGTCGAAAAGCTAAAGACCGAAGGGTTTGTTCTGGTTGATTTTGCAGAACGCACCGAGCGCATACGCCAACAAGTGATGGGCGTTGCAGAACAGGCTGGAGGACGCGCGGTGATTGATCCAGGCCTGCTGGAAGAGGTCAGCGCACTGAACGAGTGGCCAAATACCATTGTCGGTGACTTTGACGAGGCGTTCCTAGCGGTGCCTTCGGAAGCCTTGATTTCGGCGATGGCCAGTCATCAAAAATATTTTCATATGCTGGACAACCGTGACCAGTTGATGGCGAAGTTTATTACCGTGACCAATATCGAAAGCAGTAAACCGGCTTCGGTTAAAACCGGCAATGAGCGTGTGATTCGTCCACGCTTGGCGGATGCTAAGTTTTTTTGGGATCAAGATCGTAAACAGCCACTGGATGCTTTTTTACCCAGATTAAAAGCCGTTGTGTTTCAAAAACAGCTGGGTACCTTGTTTGACAAGGTTGAGAGATTAGAGAGCTTAACCGTCACCATAGGCGCATTTTTAGGCGTAAAATCAGAGCTGTCCGAACGTGCAGCGCGTTTGTCAAAGTGCGATTTGATGAGCAATATGGTTGATGAGTTCCCAGACCTTCAAGGGGTGATGGGGCGTTATTACGCCACCGAACAGGGCGAGGATGCAGGCGTTGCCGAAGCGATTGACGCGCAATATCAACCGCGCTTTGCAGGCGATGTACTGCCTAGTTCTGCGGTGGCTCAAGCCTTAGCGATTGCGGATAAACTGGACAGTATCACCGGTATTTTTGGCATTGGACAGATACCGACCGGCGATAAAGATCCATTTGCATTGCGTCGCGCCGCCTTAGGGTTGCTGCGGATTATGATTGAGAAGCAACTCGATTTAGATCTCCGCCAACTGATTCAACTTAGTTTAGAGTTGCATCCCACCGTAACGGTCACCGAATCGTTAATCGATGAGGTCTATGACTTTATCATGGGGCGTTTACGCGCTTACTACGCCGACCAAGGCGTCAGCGCAGAGCAGTTTGAAGCGGTGCGCGCGTGTCGCCCGACGCACCCAGTAGATTTTTCAAAGCGCATTGAAGCGGTGAAACAGTTTAGCCAGATGGAGTCCGCAGCCAGTTTAAGCGCGGCCAATAAACGCATCAGTAATATATTGAGAAAAGTAGAGGGCGAATTGCCTAACAACGTCAATGTTAAGCTGTTTGAAGAGGCGGCTGAAACCACCTTGTGGACAGAACTTGAGGCGCTACGTGGAACGGTTCAACAGCAAGTCGCCAAACGAGATTACACCGCGGCGATCGGTGAGTTGGCGAATATCCGCGACGCGGTTGATGGCTTCTTTAACGATGTGATGGTCATGGCGGATAAGTTAGAGGTTCGTCAAAATCGATTGGCGTTGTTGAATCAAATTTATCAGCTGTTTTTACAGGTGGCAGATGTCTCTCGCCTCTAAGCGGTGATTCCGACAGTTTTTAATAAGATTTTTAGACCGTGGTATTAGACATTTTAAATATTTGTCAATACTGTAAACGGTTTATAGGTTTTAGAGAGCAGATTCCCGCCCTGGCGGGAATTTGTTTTTATGAGATAAACGTTATGCAAAATATTATTGTGCTCGACCGAGACGGAGTGATTAATGAAGACTCCGATGCCTACATTAAATCTGCCGAAGAGTGGTTGCCCGTGCCTGGGAGTATTGAAGCGATCCAACGTTTAAAAGCCGCGGGTTGGTGTGTGGCCATCGCCACCAATCAATCGGGCGTTCGGCGCGGTTATTATTCGCACCAAGCACTCAGTGAGATGCATCAAAAGTTGCAACGCTTGGTCGGGGGCGCGGGCATTGATTGGATCAGTTACTCTCCTTATCTTCCCGAAGATAACTCGCCGTCGCGTAAACCGGGAACAGGGATGCTGGAAGCCATTGAACGTCGTTTTAACGTCTCCCTTTGCGAATGTGTCATGGTGGGCGATACCTTGGCAGACGTCAAGGTTGCGCTTGCAAAACAGATGCGTCCCATCTTGGTGAAAACAGGAAAAGGCCAAGCGACTCTGGCCAGCCGGGATCCTATTTTAGAAAATGTTGCCGTTTATGAAAACTTACAAGACGTTGTGGAGGCGCTTTTAAAATGAAGTTGATTTGGACGAAGTTGATTTGGATTGTACGTTCCACTCTTTTTGCACTCGGGCAAGGGGTGACGCTGATCCTGTTCTCATTGCTGGGACAGTTAACCCGAC
Organism: uncultured Thiosulfatimonas sp.; assembly: GCA_964628125.1. Lineage (GTDB taxonomy): Bacteria > Pseudomonadota > Gammaproteobacteria > Thiomicrospirales > Thiomicrospiraceae > Thiomicrorhabdus. The sequence continues at coordinate 4,887 of CAZVPH010000061.1, forward strand.
CTTTTTCGTTTAAGGCACGGTATCAATTTATGCACTACTGGGCGCGGTTTTGTCTGCTTTGGTTGCGGTGGACCTGCGGTGTGCATTACCACGTACATGGCCAAGAACATATCGATCCAAAACGGGCGGGCTTGATTCTTGCACGCCACGAATCGGCTTGGGAGACGCTGGCGTTTCAAGAGATTTTTCCTAGGCAAGCCTACGTTTTAAAAAGAGAACTGCTGAAGATTCCTTTTTTTGGTTGGGGAATGGCGCTCCTAAATCCCATCGCGATAGACCGTGGCGCAGGGCGCAAAGCCCTGAATCAGTTGATCTCGGAAGGTAAAGCGCGGTTAGAGCAAGGTGACTGGGTGGTGGTGTTTCCAGAAGGTACACGCATGCCTCCGGGAGAGTTAGGCAAGATTAATATCGGTGGCGCGATGTTGGCCACGAAAGCCAAGTCACCGGTCTATCTTGTGGCACACAATGCGGGAGAGTTTTGGCCAAAAAATAGCTTTATAAAACGCCCAGGTGTGGTTCAACTTTACATTAGCCCACCGCTAGACACCTCGGCGATGTCGGCGACTGAGATTAACCAACAAGTAGAAGCGTGGTTACTCACCCATTTAAAAACGCACTGATACGGATCGACGCGTCTAATGTAGATAAGGGAAGCAGAAAAGAGTGAGTTGATTTAAGTCGTTGGGCTTTAGTCGTTCAATGCGCAGTCTTACCTGATGACAACGCGCTTATTATCGAAGAGTACGTTAGCCGTGACAGAGTGCTTTGTGGTCCTGTAGCAGGCGCTTTCCATCTGTCACCTGAAAAAGCCCCACTTCACACTGCAGAGTTTGCGACTGCTCTAGTAATTTAAGCGAATGTTCACCGGTTTTTTGAACCAATAGAGCATTCTGTTGAATGCCCTGATCTAATTCGGCGATGCTTTGGTTCACCAGCTGAATGCCATGAGATTGTTCGAGTGTGCTGCGCGAGATACTGCCCATGATCCCGTTGACGGTTTGGACGCCGTGGTGAATTTTACCAAAGGTTTCATTGGTGTGGTTCAACTGCTCTGCTCCGTGATTCACCTGATGGACCACCGCATCGATCAATCCTCTAATCTGTTTAGCTGAATCGGCTGATTTTTGGGCTAAGTTACGCACCTCTGAGGCGACGACAGCAAACCCACGTCCTTGCTCACCGGCACGAGCGGCTTCTACGGCTGCATTTAACGCCAATAAGTTGGTTTGAAAGGCGATGCTGTCAATCATGCTGATAATTTCACTGATGCGCAAGCTTGAACTTTGGATATCCTGCATGGAATCGACCGTTTTCTGCATTACCAATGTGCCTGCTTGTGCAATCGTTTGGGTCTCTTCACTCAAACGATTCGCTTCCTTAACGTTTTCCGCCGTCTCTTGAATGGTGGCCGTCATCTGCTGCATCGCGGTGGCGGTTTGTTCGATGACGGAAGCTTGTAGCAAGGTTCTTTCTGACAGATCGGCATTGCCTGAAGAGATCTCTTCAATCCCCTCGCTGACGCGCATCGCGGTATGAATGACAGTTTGCATGGTCGAGTTAAGTTGGTTAGAGGTGTTATTGAGCTGGAGTTTTAACTGGTTCATCTCACCGGGAAAATTACCATTTATCTGATGTTTTAAGTCTTGATTCGCGAGGTGTTCAATGGCGTTGTTGATCGCACAAAGTCCGTTTTCAAGTGATTCAAGTGCGCCATTTATATAGTGCTTGAGTTCACTGAACCGACCCGACGCTGACACGGAAACTCGGCGATTAAAGCTGCAGTTGGTGACATCTTTCATGACTAAGGTAATGTCATCAATGATCTCGTCCATGCTTTGCAGTGCGTGATCGACGGTGGCCTTAAGTTTGCCTTGAACGCGCGGGTCCATGCGTGCAGAAAAATCACCCATCGCCAGAGCTTGCATGATCTTCTCCAAAGAATCCATGGTGATGGCAACGCTCTCAATCGATGCATTGACATTGTCTCTAAAGCTTGCGAGATCCCCATGCGCGTCGATCTCAATTTTTTGGTTAAAAGCCCCGTTGGCAACCCATCCGAGTTTGTCATTGGCCTCGGCAAAAACGCTTTGTAGGTTTTCGGTTAGTCGGTTGAAGCTGTGGATCACACTGCCAACTTCATCTGAGTGGGCTGCTGTTAGGTTTTTAGAAAAATCGTTACTACGAGTGATCTCCTCAATGCCACGTTGCATCGATTTTAGCGGGCGCGCGATCTTGCCGATAAGCGTGAAGTACATCAGCGTCAAGAATAACAGAACGGCAATCACCACTGCGACGATAAAATAAATAATGAGTTGGTTGGTCGAGACGATCAAGGAGGTAAACTGTTCTGCTTGTTGATCCGCGACAAGTGTGTGTATCGCTTGCCATTGCTCTAGCATGCTTTGAGTGTTGGCTTTAATCATCAAAAAAGCGGAGACAAAAAAGACCCCTGCAAACACCATTAGGATTAAGAGCAGGTTACTCAAGGTGGTTATTTTAGTCTTGCTCCAGAGCGCTTTGATTGAAAACATGCGTGACTTGCCTCACCGAAAATTAAGGGTTTGCTAATGATTGCCATGAGGCATCATACGGTAGTTAAAGGCCAATCACTATGCTATCCAGACGAATTGAGCGCTTAAGTTTTCCATGTATTGATTAGTAATACTGATGAGGTGATGGGGTTTTGTCGGTGTTGTGACTGTGTTCACATTTTACGGGTAGGCTTGCTCTAGGTGGCAAGCGCCTATTTTTGTTGCAGTGGGCGAATATTTAGATCGCACGAGGAAGCTGCCAATCGATCGGCTGACGTGAGTGTGAAATCAGGTAGTCATTGACTTGAGAGAAGGGGGCGCTGCCAAAAAAGCCTCGATAGGCGGAGAGCGGTGAAGGGTGCGGGCTTTCGATGACCAGGTGTTTTGTACGGTCGAGAGCCTTGCCTTTTTTCTGTGCATAAGCGCCCCACAATAGAAATACACAGTGTTGGCCTTGCTGATGCACGGCTTCAATCAAGGCGTCGGTAAACAGCTCCCAACCTTGGTTTTGATGTGAATTTGTTTGACCCGCTTCGACCGTTAAAACGGCATTTAAAAGCAACACACCTTGATTTGCCCAGGCCTGTAAATGGCCTGTGTGGTGATTGTCAATCTCGAGGTCACTCAACAACTCTTTGTTGATGTTCAATAAAGATTTTGGCAGTGGCGTGACGCCAGGCAGAACAGAGAAACACAAGCCGTGTGCATGGCCAACGGTTGGGTAGGGGTCTTGCCCTATAATGACCACCTTGACCTCGGCAAGTGGGGTGTTCTGCAAGGCATTCAACCACCGCGGTTCGGGCGGCAAAATGGTTTTGTTTTGCTGAAACTCTGACGATAAAAATGCGAGCAGCTTTTGCATATAAGGCTGTTGCAATTGCGGTTCAACGATTTTACGCCAATCAGTAGGAAGTTTCTGAATCTGCTCTCTCAGTCTTTCGGTAAGAGGGGCGAGTGGCTTAGGCGGTAGATTGATAAGCAGT
>CAZVPH010000062.1:0-8369 GCA_964628125.1 uncultured Thiosulfatimonas sp.
TCACTTGAATTCAGCAAAGAAGCGTCTAAATTTTCATCAGTTTCCGAGATTTTAGGCGAACTGCATGCACTGGCCGAAGCCGATCCAAAAGCAGTGAACATTGCGATCTTTGACCACTACAGCCACACCAAAAGTATTGATGGCACCATTAACCCAGAGATTAAAGATGCGCAAAACATCATTCTTTGCTTTGGCTGGGAATTACCTTCTGCCGACCCTGTCGCAGTCCGTCCACGTTCAATTGGCGTGACCGACTTAGGTGATCGTTTCGTCGTCAATTTTATGGAAGCGCCTAATCCAGTAGCAAACACCACTATGACCACTTGGGTGAAAAGTTTGGTGAAATAAAACCACTTATACCTCCCAACGCTCTACAGCTTATCTTAGCTGTCCATAGCTAGAGTCTGTTCAAAGCGATTTAGAATAATGTGAAACATTAAAACGGATGTTACATTGGCATTAAATCGCTCAAACCCTTCACCCTATCGACGGTAAGGGTTTTTTTATACCTGCTTTATTCGTATTCCGTCTTACAGCCACTAAATCACCTGCCTTTTTTCAGCCACTGGTTTACACTAACCTATATAATGTTTTAGCTGATTATTTAAGCACACAGCACTGTTGCCTTGCACTTATGCCACAGTTTATACTTAATGACTCTGATCTGCTGTCTCGATTCACAGCCTTAAAAGGAAATTGCATGCCGAACACGTTTTTCAGACACCGCATTAACGCCACACTAACACTGCTTATCACAACTTTTTTGTCCGTTCTGCTTAGCAACGCTCAAGCCTCTGAAACTGTTGCCAAGACCGACCTAAAAACAGACCCTATTTTGCAACTTCATATCGATTTAGTGGAGACCGCTCTGCTCACGGACGCCTACAATACGCGCTGTCGTGGCATCAGCATCTCTAAGTATCTACAAGATGTAAACCGCTTATATGTCACAAAATACAGTCTCACCGCTCACAACTTTATCAAGCGCTATGTCCACGAAGACGTCAGAACTCTAAAATCTGATCGCCTGCAAAAATTCAACCAACAGTTAATGCAGGTTGGCGGTTGCCAAACCAGCGAATCGCACGACTGGTCGGTGCAGTTAAATGCCGAGTTTAAAGCGGAGTACCAGCGCGTTGAAAAATCTGTTTGGTTTCCCTATTAACCAATTATTGACCACTTATTAACCACGCCCAATCACTGCAGTAACGCTGTAGCCTTGTTTAATAACCAGTAACCCTTAAAACCATAGAATTTACCCTTATGTCACAACAAGTGTCACAACGAGCTAATTTAATCACCCGCCAAGGACGCACCCAACTTGAAAAAGAGCTGGACTACCTTTGGCGCGTCGAACGCCGGGAAACCACCGCGGCCGTTACCGTCGCAGCAGCGCACGGAGATCGGTCCGAAAATGCCGAGTATAAAGAAGGAAAGCGCCGTTTGCGAGAGATTGATCGACGTATTCGAGTTTTAAGCAAACGCTTGGAAGTCCTGCAGATTGTTGAATATTCACCGCAACAGGATGGCAAAGTCTTTTTTGGGGCTTGGGTGGAACTTGAAAATGAAGCGGGAAAAATCGTTCAGTACCGCATTGTCGGCGCCGATGAATTCGACCCCCTTAAAAATGCCATCAGCGTCAATTCGCCGATGGCGCGCGCGTTGATTGGAAAAGCAGTAGATGATGACGTGGTGGTTGAAACCCCACTCGGCCAGCAAGAATGGTTTATTAATGCGATTCAATACAAACCATTTAAACCCGCTTAAAGCCAGCTCACTCTGAGTCAGCCTTTAACCAGGCCTGGTTGCTAAACAAACGAGTCGGTTAAAGATTGCCTTACAGCCAGCCGAGTATTTTGAATTCGCATTTTAATTTTTCTTTAAAGGTTACTTATGGACATTTGGTCAAAACTATTTCGTTACTCTAGCCTTGCCATCGGCGTGGTTATTTTATTAGTTGCACTCATTGTGCTGTCGAATGCACAAGATGGCATGTTGACCGTGGAAGGCTTACAACATCTTGAAGCCCCTTTAACCTCCTTTTATGAAATGATGCTGTTCTTTATTTACCCTTGGATCGCCTTAACCCTGTTCATCTTTGGCCGATTCCTTTACCGTACGTTTACTCGAAGATAAACGGCGAAACAACGGCAACCCATCACGCTCTTCTGCTGCCCCCTCTTTAACTGGAAATTTTGCATGGCCATCCCCTCAAACACCCACGTTCTCATCACCGGCTGTTCAACTGGCATTGGCTATCACTGTGCGAAGCAGTTGCAGGCTTTAGGTTATCAGGTCATTGCTACGTGCCGACAAGTACAAGACGTAGAGCGCTTGAGAGAAGAGGGTTTGATCTGTCTACAACTGGATTTGGCCGACAGCGACTCCATTCAGTCGACGTTTAAGCAGGTCTTGCATGAAACCGGGGGGAAAATAGATCTGTTATTCAATAATGCGGCGTTTGGATTGCCGGGCGCGGTCGAAGATTTAAGCCGTCAAGCGATGGAGTTTCAGTTTCAAACCAACGTGTTTGGCACTCAGGAGTTAACCAATCTTGTAGTGCCGATTATGCGCCAGCAAGGGGGAGGCAAAATCCTCTATAACAGCTCTATTTTAGGCTTTGCGGCCATGCAATACCGTGGCGCATACAACGCCAGCAAGTTTGCCATTGAAGGCTTTGCAGACACCTTAAGATTGGAAGTAAAAAAAGACAATATTCAGGTCAGCTTGATTGAACCTGGACCAATTATTTCGGACTTTAGAAAGAATGCCTTTGAGCAATTTACACGCTGGATCCCTCAAGGCACCAGCGCGCATCAATCCAGTTATAACGCTATGGTAGCGCGCTTAGAAACGATTGGCCCGAGTGCGCCCTTTACTTTAGGACCCGAAGCGGTCACAAAGTGCGTGTTGCACGCACTGAAAACATCAAGGCCAAAAATTCGTTATCGCGTGACCGTCCCAACTATCGTGTTTGCGTTGTTAAAACGGTTATTGCCCAATCGGGCGTTAGATTTCTTACTCATTAAAGCCGGAGGCGACGGCAAGCGATAAGAGGACGGTTATTACTCTTCAAACGCCATCGAATAAGGACGCTCAATATCTTGAATAACTTTCTGTAAACTGAAGGTACGCACCTCTTCAATGAACCGTTGGCCGCTAAAAAATACTTGCAAGGTCGGCAAGGATAAGACACCGTTTTGTGAACACACTTCCGTCGCAAGCTGGCAATCAACATAGAGCATTTTCATTTTGGGATAATACTCTTTCACCATCGCCAACAACTTTGGTTGAATGGTATTGCAGACCCCACAATGTTTGCCGCCAAACAGAATCATTACTGCCTCTTCGGTCTGTTTAAACTGCTCTAAGGCTTCTAATGTCTCAATATTATGCATCTTGCTCTGTCTCTTAATAATTCATAAATGTTAATAATTTATCCATCACCTAGGCGGGTCAATCTGCTGGCAACGGTATAAGCAGTCGTTTTATATCGGGCTTACTACAACCAGGCCGCGCCCCGAACTCCACTGGCGTCGCCAAACTTAGGTGGCAGTAAACGGGTCGACACTTGGTCGTTGAACACCCATTGCCCCCATATCTTAGGAATGTCGGTGTACAAACTTTGGATGTTCGACATGCCACCACCCAGGACAATCACATCTGGGTCCAGCAGGTTAATCACACTCGCCAACCCTTTTGCCAGCCAAATGGTGTAATCGTCTAATAGTTGCAGGGCGATCAGATCCCCCTGTTTGGCCAACTCTACAATCTCTTGCGCTGTTTTAACCAGGCCTGGTCGATTATTCAATTCGTGCGACTCGTCTGCATCGGTCAAACTTATTGCAGCGTCTGAATGGGCTCGCAGAGTGTAATGCGCCTCCAGTGCCGACCCGGATAAAAAGGTTTCATTGCAGCCGGTTAATCCGCAATAACAAGGCAGTTTAGGCTCACCCAGTTCCAGCCAAGGCAAGGGGTTGTGCCCCCATTCGCCCGCAATGCCGTTAATACCCTTGAGTATGGCGCCATTCACAACAACGCCACCGCCGCAGCCCGTACCAAGAATTACACCAAATACCACCTCAGCGCCTTTAGCAGCACCCTCAAGCGCTTCTGACAATGCAAAACAGTTCGCATCGTTCGCCATGGCAACGTGACGGTTTAAACGCTGTTGCAGATCACCGCGTAAATCTTGATCGATCAACCAAGTCGAGTTGGCGTTTTTAACTCTGCCGGTTTTGTGCGACAGAGAACCTGGAAAACCAAGGCCCACCGTGCCTTCTTTAGAGAGTGTTTTTTCAGCCGCGAGTACAAGCTCGGTGATGGCCGTTAAAGTCGCTTCATAATCGCCTTTTGGCGTATCAATCCGCTTTTGATAGACAACGTTGTCCACCGTTGGAGCCCTTCGGGGATCAATACCGATTATTTCAATTTTTGTGCCGCCTAAATCGACGCCAAAACGAATCTGTGTCACTTTTATTCTCCTGTCGATTCCAAATTAGGCTGCGGGGCTTTATGTAAGTAGAGCGTAAAATCATTTTCAAGATAGCCCTCTATTAACGTCACAGAGGAGGAAAATTCCTGACAATACTCAAACATCTCTTGCGGGATAAAGCTCTGCAAATCATGACGTGTTTGATGCCAAGCAAACTCTCTGTTCAATAAATTCAACGCCACACCATAACGACTTATCTCATACATTTTAGCGATCACCGCACGCGCGTAATCGCCCTCTTGACTCGCCAAGCCCTCGGCCTCGGTCTCAACCACTTCATTCAGTGCGCCTGAGAGCATCACATAATCAAATTGTTGGGCGGCAAAATCAAAATCGAAGATTTCACCTTCAAGAAACGTTAGCTCCGGCGATAAGGCACTGGCGCCACGAACCATGTCGGGCGAAAGGTCAATGCCAGTATAATCTGGAAACAGTTGTTGCTTGAGCATATAGCGTTGTAAATCTGCAAAGCCACAGCCTACATCCAACAATGACCAGGCCTGGTTAAAACCCACGGACGAAGTTTCTGTTTTAAAACAGTGTTTGGGCAGCATTTCAATCAGCTTTTGGAAACGAATTTCTTGAATCTCTTGGCTGCTCCAAAAAAGCGCCTGTGGCTGATAGCCAAAATGTTCAATCGAAACCCGGTGTCGAGTTTGGATTCGTAACCGCTGACGCTCGGTTAACTTCGATTTTTTCATGATACTCATTCGCGCACTCTTTTCGACAGTCTGTGTGTGTATGATCTTTGTAAACTTACCCAGAAACTCTAAAACGTTTTTTAGACGTTTGTCGCAATAACCATCGTTTGCATGAACGATTATTCATCACTAAGGCGTGACACTCTTTGGCGGATTAAGAGTTTTAAGCCAAGCAATCTCTTGCGCACAAAAACCCGCTTGCTCACGCGCCTCGTAATTAAAAGGGCCGCGTAAATCGCCGTGGTAATAGCTTTCAATCACCTTTTGAAAAGTCGAAAATGGGTTTAAACCCCGTTCAACACAAAGATGGCGGAACCAACGACTGCCCACATCCACATGACCGATCTCATCCTGCAACAATATCTTCAGGATTTCGACACCACGTTTGTCGCCGATCGAACGCAACTTTTGAATCATGGGCGGCGTCACATCTAGCCCCCGCGCCTCTAGGGTTCTCGGTACCAGCGCCATGCGTACCAGCGGGTCGTGATCGGTTTCATAGGTGGTCATCCACATGCCATCGTGCGCCACCATGTCGCCGTACTCATACCCTAGATGAGAGAGGTGCTCCCGAATCATTTGAAAATGGTATGACTCTTCGACCAATACACCTAACCAATCAAGATAATAGCGTTTGGGCATCTCTTGAAAGCGATACAGCGCGTCCAACGCCAGGTTAATGGCATTGAACTCAATGTGCGCAATGGAGTGCATTAGAGCCGCATGGCCTTCAGGAGAACCCAGTCGACGTTTCGGCAGCTCTTTAGGAGAGACCAACAACGGCTTTAGTGGGCGCCCCGGGTCAGGAACACGATGGATCTCTTCGGTGGCTGTAAACTCAAAACGATCCTCTGACCAATCCATCTGCAACTGAGCAACTTTGGATATTTTGAGTTCTAAATCAGCCTCCATTAAACACTCATAGGCGGCTTGAAACATATTCTTGCTCTGGTTCACGTTGATTCAACCCTTTTTGACCTTTAGCTGGCCTTAATGATTTTAACGACTTAGCCTTAAGCTCACTGAAAAACCGACTCCCTGTATGGGTGGTTCTTTAGGTTTCTTAAATATAAAAAAACCGGTCTAGGACCGGTTTTTTAAACTATCAACCACGTTGATTAACGATTAGTCGTCAATTAACGGTAGTAAGTCGCCTGCATGTAGCGAACGCCTTTATAGTTTTTTGTATCAATTGCATCAAACAGAGCAGACCACTTTTTACGATCTTCAGGCGTCATAACAGAAGATGGGTTTACACCTTTGGTTTTATCGCCATATTTCTCTTCAATTGCAGTCAATTCAGCCATACACGCCGCAACTTCTGTTTTTTGCTCAAATGCACGCGCAGCGGTTGAACCTTCTTTAACAGCCAACGCGATTAGGTCTTCGCTGTCAGCAATACACTGGTCATAAACAGACGCTTCTGCCTGAGCGTTCATTGAAAAAGCTGCGATAGCAGAAATGAATAGCGCTTTAAGTGTTAAGTTTTTCATTTTAAAATAAGCTCCGAAGTATTATATTTGTTTCTTTAACTCGATAATTCTGACCTCTTTACACTTAAATTGCAAGCCTAATAGGGTTAGAAAATAATGAAATGCTTATAAGGTTTTTTTATAGGTGGCTCATTCGTCGATAAGTCGTCTATTTCTCACGTTTAAAAGTTGTCTAACTCCCCAATATAACAATACTAAAACCGTCAAAAGATAACCTATTTGATAGACACCGTGCAGGCCTGCAAACAATGGCCAGTCAACCGAATCCTTGTCTAATCCTAGAGGGTAAAGTGTTTTAATCTCCTGCATCCAGGGTGAAATCCAAATGCGCAATAACAGCATTACACTCAGCGCAAACAGTACACTTGTAACTTGTTTAAGTGGCTTTTTGTAAAACAAATAAAGCCCAATCAACCCCGTCAGCATAACCGCCACCACTAAACTCACCCCAATAAAGAGAGTCCCGGCAATCTCCCCTGCTTGTTGCGCTGACAATTCTGAAAAAAGAACCGGCGTGATCCAGTAGCCTACCACAACCAACACAGTGACTAAAACAAGCGCTGCGACGCCCGCAATAATATCAGGCACTTCTCTTGAATTCGCATATTTAGATTGTCTATTTTTCAAAAAACTACTCCCAATTATTAAGACTGCGTCGCACAAACATTGCAAGCATAAGACCGTTTGGTTCGTACACTGACTCTCTTACTTACAACCGCTTTCTTACAACCATTTTTATACTGATTTAAAGCTTCTTAAACCTCTAAAATTCATTATAAACTCACCACTGAAAACAAAAACGCCTGTCTCAAATTTATTGAGACAGGCGTTTGGTACAGGAAAACCTTCTGGATTACCCGGCTGGCTTAAATATACTGCACCTGAATAACTTCATATTCAATGTCGCCTTTTGGTGCCGCTACTACGACGTCATCTCCCGCTTCTTTGCCGATTAAGGCGCGCGCGATCGGTGAGTTTACAGAGATCTTATTGTGCTTAAGATCCGCTTCTTCGTGACCTACAATTTTATAAGACAATTCGGCATCGGTTTCTAAATTTACAACCGTCACCGTTGAGCCAAAAATTACTCTTCCCTTAGCACTCTCTGCCAACTTAGTGACGTCGATGATCTGTACAAAACTTAAGAGAGATTCGATCTGCTTTATACGTCCTTCAATCAAGCCTTGGTCTTCACGTGCGGCATGGTATTCGGCGTTCTCTTTCAAGTCACCATGATCACGCGCAATCGCAATCGCTTCTGTGACTTTTGGACGGTCTTCTTTTTTAAGCTTGTTTAATTCTACTTGCAGCGCGTCTGCGCCCTCTTTTGTCATAGGATGCTTTTGCATAATCCCATTCCTTTATCTATTTTATGTAACGAGAGAGCCCTGCACGAATCAATAATCCTTACAGAGCTCTCAACTAAATTCGACACTAAACCCAATATAGCAAAACGCCAAAGTCCATTAAAAGACTTTGGCGTTTTTGGCATACAATGAGTAATTAGTGAATATCTTGTAAACGCGTTACTGGCTGGTCATCTAAATAATCCATCGCAGCTACCATGGCGAAAGCACCTGCAATCGTCGTGGTGTAATACGTTTTATGCATCAATGCTTCTCGGCGAATGCTCGAAGAATCCTGAATACTGCCTGAGCCGTCCGAAGTGTTCACAATCAA
>CAZVPH010000063.1:0-8336 GCA_964628125.1 uncultured Thiosulfatimonas sp.
CGGTAAAGGGCATGGCGGCGGACAGAGTAAATGACATAGCGGACTGACTTCTCTTGCGATCGTTTATTGTGCCAAACAGACTTAAAGTGTTGGCTTCTCAAGTTGGCTTTTAAGGGTTTAGACGTTATTTCGGTTTTACAGCTTATTTATAGCTGAGCTTACCATTTAAAGTTTTAGAGGTTTATAGCGGTTCAATTCTGGTTCAAAACGGCTCTTTAAAACGCTGTTTTTGTTCTCTTTTCACAACGTCTGTTTACGACTTCTGCTTGCGGTAGGCTTCGACCTCTTCCGCCGATAAACTCCGTGCTTCGTCTTCAAGCAAAATAGGAATGCCGTCTCTGACAGGATAGGCTAAATTTGCAGCCGTAGAGATCAGTTCTTGACTGTTTTTATCATAGACAAGCTTGGTCTTACTCACTGGGCAGACTAAAATTTCTAATAATTTAGGATCCATTTCACTCTCTTTTCTGGGTTGGTTATCATGATCTGTTGTCGTGGCTCGCTCTTGTGATACTTTAACGCGTACAATCGGTGCTGACTTGGTTTCAGTATCTCTCATCAAAACCTGGCTTTTACGTGCGATGTAAGCGTTGCAATATTTGGGTAAAAAGCTCTGTTCTAATGGGTTGGCCCGCATCGTCAGTCAAAGTTTCCGCCTCACACAACGGCGCAACCTCTAAATACCACCAATTTGATTTCTGGTGAGCTTGAGCCATTTGGCTACATTTTACCGCATCTTTCTCTGTCATAAGCAAGGGTTTTGCGTCATCAAAATCTGCAAAATCTTCGACAGTGTAGGCGTAATGATCGGCAAACTCACGCCCGTGGGCGACAACTTGCAGCGTTTGTAAGGTCTCAAAAAAGCGTTGAGGGTGGCCAATTCCGGCGATCGCATTCACCTCTTGCTTCTCAAACGCGTTCACTGGCAAGGTCTTGTCCGAGTTCATCACCTGCCTAAAACAGAGCGGCGTCAAGTCCATTTTAAAGTGACTGGTCGGGGTCGTAAAAGGTACCTTTGCAAAAGATGCGTTCGTCAAAGACAGACTTGGAAAATCTTCGTTAACTCCCAACCCGTTCCAAATGCAGAAATCGACCTGCTGAAGTCGTCCCATCGGCTCTCTTAAAGGACCTGCTGGCAGACAGCGTTGGTTGCCAAATTGGCGTTGTGCGTCAATCAACACCACCTCAATATCACGCGCCATCGCATAATGTTGCAGACCATCGTCGCTGATAATCACATCCAGCGTAGCGTGCTGATTAAGTAACTCAATCGCGCGTGCGCGCTTCGGCGACACCGCAATCAGACACCCTAGCTGCTTGGCCAACAGAACAGGCTCATCGCCAACCCGTTGCGGATCGCTTTGTGCACTGACTAAAATCGCTCTATTCTGCGCGTTTTCACCGTTATCAATCTCGTCGGTTGCGCCACCTTCATGAGCTCTCTTTTTTTCATGACTGTAACGACCGCCATAGCCTCGGCTGATAATGCCAACCTTTAAACCTTCGGCCTGCAGTTGTTTAGCCAGCCAGACAATAAATGGCGTTTTACCACTGCCTCCGACCACAATATTTCCGACCACAATCACGCACGCCGAGGTTTGGCGTAACGGGGGATGCTGTTGGAAATTGCGCAGGCGTCTACTCGCCTCCCAGCAGACGAGCTTTGCCAACGGTGCGAGCAGCTTTGATTGCCAGCGATTATCTGTCCAAAAGGCGGGCCAACTCATTGGAACAGGACTCCTTGTTGAGAATTTAAACAGGCATGATGATACCATCTGCGCTGAGTTTTTCGGCTCTCTTCAACCAAATTAATCCCAGTTTTTGTCAAACGAAACTGCAAAGCCCCCGAACAGGCGGTATTCCACCATTTAATGGGCGCAAGTTCATGAGAATCCATCGCTTCTTCTGGCTCAGCTGAACCGATCGCTCCATCCTCCCTGCTCCGTTGAGCTCGCTCTTGAGCGTACTGTCCAATTCGCTCTAATACTGGCTTATTGGGAAACTGGTAACGGTTTAAATAGCCTGCTGTAAACACAATGTGACGAGGTGAAACGGCATTTAACCAGGCCTGCCCAGTTGAGGTATTGCTGCCGTGATGTCCGGCAATCAAAAGCTCGCTCTTTAAACTGACGTCCACCGCTTTGATGCTTTGATTGGTTTTAGCAGCCACGACGGATGGCGCTGACTTTCCCTCACTCTCCTTAATCAAAAGCGCTTCTCCTCGTTTGCTTAAATCCCCCATAATCAACGCCGATTGACCGTTGGCGGTTATTTTTAAAACGCAGGAAAGGTCGTTATTAGAGGTTAAAGCCAGGCCAATGTCCGCCGACATTGGCGATAAAATTTCAAACAGAACCCCATCTACTGTCCAAGACTGTCCCGCTTGGCAGAGTGAAAACAGGGGTCTTTTATTAGAGTATCCTTCACTCTCCTTTTCATTTTCATCACTTTTATTTCCAGTCGTTTGACCGGTCTGTAATCGCTGATTCATCACCTCTGGTTGACCGCTGATGGCTTTTTTAACCGGTAAGCTGTCTAATAAAGTCGCCGTACCACCCGAGTGATCTGAATCACTGTGACTGATTACTAAGGTATCTACTTGGCGCCACCCTTGCGATTTTAAATAAGGTAATACTGCCAACTTTGCCCCATCCATACTCGGCCCCATTTTGGTTCCCGTGTCATAGACTAACAGACTGTTTTTGGTCTCAACCACCACCGCTTGTCCTTGCCCCACGTCCAGTACCGTCAACCAGGCCTGCTGACTTTCTGGACGATTATCGTTGGGCAATACCAAACTTAACACAGCCAATGTCACACCGATCAACGCGATTTTTCTAGGGCGCTGAGCTTTAAAAATCAACAATGCGAAACCAAACACCATTACCCAAACCAACCACCAAAAAGAGCGACTGCTGAAACCAATCGTGCTATAAGGCAATGCGTCTACCCACTCTAAATATCCCCAAAAAAAGACCCACATAAGATCGAGCCAGCCGATCAATAGCTGCCCAAGTCCTTCCGAAACTAAGCCAATTACAGAAGCAAAAAAAAGCAGAGGCAAGCCTATAAAAGTAATGAAAGGCACCGCCACAAGATTGGCGATAAAACTGTACAGTGGCAAACTGTTAAATGCCCAGATTAAAAACGGCGATAACCCCAAAGTAATCAAGCCTTGCAACCCTAATAACTGTACCCATTTCGAGCGATTTTTAAGGTATGGCATGGCTGCAAAAATCAGGGCTACGGCGATAAAGGACAACCAAAATCCCATACTCAAAACTGATCGACTGTCCCATGCCACCACCAAGAACGCCGCAAACCCAAGCGCCGACCAAGGCTGAAAACTGCGTTTAATCAATACAAACCCAAGCACCGCCAACACCATCAACCAAGCACGTTGCGTCGGCACTGAAAAGCCGGAGAGCAGTAAGTACAAGGTGGCAAACAACAGCGCACCCCACGCGGCAAACCCGGGCAGATTAACTCTTTCTATTCGATACACGCCCAACCACCAGAGCGCTTTAAAAAACAGGTAACCCAAGGTCGCGATGATGCCCATGTGCAACCCCGAAATCGCCAGCAGATGGATCGTTCCGGTATTTTGCAACAGCGTCCAATCTTCTGGGGTGACCGTCGATTTATCCCCTAAAGTTAACGCTTGATAAAAACGGCTGTACTCACTTTTTGAAAAGACCGGTTGCAGGCGTTGAGTAACCCACGACTGTAAGCTGTAAAGCGTAAACGTGGCCGCGGGTTCTTTCCGTTCAACAATCGAAGACGGTGCGCTCAAAGACTTTAACTCGCGCTGCGTGTAGTTTTTAACATACCCTTTTGCCGTGATATGCTGTTGAAAAAGCCAGGTCTCATAATTAAATGCGCCGGAACTCATTGAATAGTGATTGGCCTTAAGTTTCACCCGAACACGCCACGTTTCACCCAACGCAGGCATTGTCCCAAAGGCCAGTCGCTGCGCCTCGGGCAAATACCAATTAATCACTATGTTAGGTTTTGACCAGGCCTGGTAAGTTTGTGACAGAGGCGTAGTTTCAGTTTGAACCTGTTTTTTATCGACGAGTTCCGTGACGTTTTGCACGGCGGTCGATGATTCAGCTTCAATCGACTCCACTTGAATTTTATAACTCAACTTGCTCTGCCCCGCAAAACTTGATTGCGACGAAGAGGCGATGATTTTACCTGACACCCACACCGGTTGATTAAGTAAAGTCTCAGGAATACTCGGCATAAAAAAAGAATGCCAAAAGGCCCAACTGAAGCCTATAATAAGCCCGAATAGAATATTCATGAAGGCATTAACGCCCCACTGAAAGCCTCTGCTCTTCAGACTTAAGCCCTTGAAAAAAGGGAGTAAGCGCACTATTAAAGCCATGGTTACAATAAGACACACGGCAACGATCCCACTCCATAAAGGTGGAAACGTGCCGAGTTGATAGAACATCAACACGGTAAACAGAAATGCTAAAACAAAATGAAGAAACATGCCCAAAAAATTCATTAAACGCTACCTACCTACACCCGAAAAAATTAAAAAAGCCAAAGGCTTAGGGTTTTTGGGTGCCTGGTTACAAGACCCGAACATCTGGCATTTGCATCGTCACTCCGTCTCAAAATCCTTTATTATCGGACTTTTTTGGATGGCGATCCCCATTCCGGGCCAAATGTTGATGTCCGCCCTAACGGCCATATTATTCAGAGCAAACTTGCCGTTAAGTGTGGTCTTAGTCTGGATTAGTAACCCCTTGACTATGGGGCCTATTTTCTATTTTAACTACACCGTGGGTACGTATATATTAGGACATGCCACTCGAGAAAGCTTAACTTTTGAACTCAGCTGGCATTGGATGACGCACACCCTTGGCGACTTATGGCAGCCACTCTATCTAGGAAGCGTTATTGTTGGGTTCTCCTTGGCGTCCATTGCGTATTTTATGACCCACATCCTTTGGCGCTGGCGGGTCAATAAAACCTGGAAAGCCCGCATCCGTAAGCGTAAAAACTTTAAAAAAACAACTGAAAGCAACGACGACAGCAACAATCCAAACTAACTAAGCAACGGTTAAACGCATCGGCAATCTTAATACTATGGATTTTCTTACCTTCAAAACCTTTATTAGCATAGAAGCGTTGATTAGCTTTTATTACTTGGGAGCGGTTTTACTGCCGATCGGCCTACTCTTGTCTTTAAACTGGGTAAGTCAAAAACTTGGATTCGTCACATCCGCCGTCCAGCAAGGAAAAGTTTTTTTATCAGAACGCTTGAGCCTCATACAAAAACTCAAGCTTTTATTGCTGATGCTCTCTCTCTTCTTTTTTATGGAGCTTTTTTGGCGCATGCTGTTTGAGTTTTTAATCGCCTATATCCAAATAAGAGACGCATTAGTTGTCTTCACTTAAGCCTCCTCTGCTACAAACACCCATCTATTGCACTTAAAAAAGGTTTTTGACTTTATTTCACCTCTTACTCAATTTAATCAATAAATAGTTTGACAACGGTAAATAAAAGCCTATACTCACTCCTAGCTTGAAAGTTCGTTTTACCTTTATGCACAATGTCGAAGCCTAGTAATAGATTTCGTCCTGTTATTCATTAAGTAATCGCAACACATTTCAGCCCAATCTGTTCTCTTAATTTCAAGAGTGCAGTTAATTACAAATGAAAAATAGGATACAAAAATATGTCTACTACTACTGGTACAGTCAAATGGTTTAACGAGTCTAAAGGTTTTGGTTTCATCGAGCAAGAGTCTGGTCCTGATGTGTTTGCACACTTCAGCGCTATTCAAGGCGGTGGTTTCAAAACTTTAGTTGAAGGTCAAAAAGTTGAGTTCACAGTAACTCAAGGTCAAAAAGGACCTCAGGCAGAAAACATCGTAGCGCTTTAATTAGCCTCGATATGGCTTTTTCACTCAAGCCATTGCCTCTCCTCTCTTAGAATTTCTTAGAGATGAAAACCAGAAAAAGGGTAAGTTCACATGAACTTGCCCTTTTTTTATTGCTTAAATAAACCCACAAATGCAATCATGAAACTAGAGCAGTGCTTTAGCTTCAATTCTTGAACAACAGCAACAGTAAGCCCCTCTCCAACTGCAAGCAGTTTTAAAGAACCTCAAACTCGATCACAAAAAACACAACGCAGCACGTTTCCAGACCTTCTTCTTTGCATCTTTTAACTTCTCCTATCACTCTCCTGCATCGCGCTTACATCGTTTATAGCTCTTTCTTATCTACCAATCTAGGATTCTTCCGCAGGCTTCTCATTCATAAGCTCTAGGGTTGCGATAATCTTTTGGTTTACGCTCTCCACCGACAGCCCTGTAAAGAGGGCTAAAGCCTCTTCTACGTGACGGATGGTATAAACGTGAAATTGTCCGCTCTCTACCGCCGACCTAACCTCAGCATTTAACATTAAATGACTTGTGTTTGAGTGCGGT
The DNA here is from genome assembly GCA_964628125.1 of uncultured Thiosulfatimonas sp. GTDB lineage: Bacteria > Pseudomonadota > Gammaproteobacteria > Thiomicrospirales > Thiomicrospiraceae > Thiomicrorhabdus. The sequence continues at coordinate 6,453 of CAZVPH010000063.1, forward strand.
ATTATCACACCTTGCTGTCCTGTCAAACCGCGTGCATGGCAAATTTTATAATAACCTTCAATTTTTTCGTTCACGCCTCCAATGGGCTGAATTTCACCGAACTGATTAATCGAACCGGTAATGGCTAAATCTTGTCGCATCGGCACATCGGCCAGAGAGGATAATAGCGCTAACAATTCTGCAGACGAGGCCGAATCGCCTTCCACGCCGCTGTAAGATTGTTCCATCACTATTGAACCACTGAAACCCAGCGCCTTATGTTTCATATAGCGACCTCGAATGTAGCCCGATAGTATCAACATGCCTTTGGAGTGAATCGGCCCTGACATATCGACTTCTCGCTCAATGTCCAGGACTCCCTCATCGCCGGCGGAGGCTTGTGCAGTAATTCGCACTGGCTGCCCAAAAGACTGTTGTCCGACGGACAGCACCGTTAGTCCATTGACCATTCCAACGTGCACACCCTCGGTTGAAATCAACACTTGCTGCTCAGTAATCGCGCGATGGTAATACTCTTCCATAAGCCCAGTGTGAAACTCGTGCTGCAAAAGAGTTGATTCAACCGTTTCTCGATTAACGCTTTCTTGACCATTTACCCGTGCAAACGCGTTGGATTCAGCTAAAACGTCTCTTAAGATCGCTTTATTGGTGTACAAACGCCCCGTATCCTCCACCATCCGAGATGCGTATTCTACTAAACGCTCATAGGCTGAAACCTCAACCGACAGATCCTCCCATTCGACAACATCTGCTGCTAACTGATGCGCCAACGTCATTTCGTGTTCAGGCGTTCGCGCCAGTTCCATCTCAAATTCAACCTGCACTTTAAACAGACGGTCAAACTGTGCATCCATCTCTTGCAGCGCATAAAAGTGAGAAGAGTGACCGACTAAAACAAGCGTTAAATTAAGCGGGAAGTCTGGCATGTGATACGGCACGACATTCGTTGCGGACGGAATTTCAAAGCTGATTTTTTTACTGGTGAGCGCGGCCTTTAAGTGAGACCAAATCTCTGGGTCCTTCAATAAAGACTGGATCGTGATCATCAAATAACCACCATTGGCCTGCTGCAGCAAACCAGCCTGATGATTCATCGCAAGCGTCATGGTGTCGGCGGCATTAACCGTCGCAGAATTGATGGTATAGCCTAGCAGCTTTGGGGATGTCGTATTTTGTTCGTAAATCACCGGTGCATGCTTTAAATCTCGGTGATCCACTAACAAGTTACTGCCAAAAACAGCCAGTCCTTGTTGCTCAGCATACAACTCTCCAACACTGACATGCGTGTTCGCCGTAACTTGATCATCGGTTTGATCCCAGAACAGATGCAACTTTGAAACCACCGTGCTTTGCAGAGTTTCTAAGTAACCATTAACCTTGTCCGTTTGACCAAACTTTTTCTTTAAAGCTTTAATCAAAGGGGTTAAATACTCATTCGCGACTTCGGTATTAAGCTGCTTACCCGTATCTAAATACTCATGCTGCAAAAAAGGAAAGTGCATCAAACCTTTATTTAACGCCACTTCAACTTGATCAAATGCTTCTGCATACTGTTTCTGAATCGCTTCATCAAATGCTTTTAACTCAACCGCACGATAAGACTTACCTTCTATAACCGCGGTAAGCACAAAGCTATTCTCGCTTTGAAGAATCTCGACATTTAAGGTTTCCGCCAACTTGTAAGCAGGTTTTAGAATCTTCTCTTGCTTAGCGAGCAGTTCATTTTCTAACTGTTGGCTTCTCAATTGATAGGCGTGACCATCAAACAAAACCGGCAACTGTGTCTTAATTTGAGCAACAAAGGTTTCTAAAGCTTTTTTAAACTGATGCCCCACACCCGCTTCAAAATAGAGGTATTGGGTCTTATTGGTTTCTGAAAAGTCG
>CAZVPH010000064.1:0-8216 GCA_964628125.1 uncultured Thiosulfatimonas sp.
AATAATAACGGTTGTATTACAGTTCGTCACCACGGTGGTGGGCACAAGCAGCACTATCGTTTGGTTGACTTCAAGCGTACCAAAGTAGGCGTTCCTGCTACGGTTGAGCACCTTGAGTATGATCCAAACCGTTCTGCGCATCTTGCGTTGCTAAAGCATGCAGATGGTGAGTGGTCGTATATTATTGCTCCTAAAGGCCTAGCGGCTGGTGACCTTGTAGAGACGGGTGATCATGTTGCTATTAAAGCGGGTAACTGCCTGCCTTTAAGAAATATTCCGGTTGGAACCATTATTCACAACGTCGAGATGCGTCCAGGTAAAGGGGCTCAAATTGCACGAAGTGCGGGTGTTTCTGCTTCTATCGCTGGTAAGGATGGTGCTTATGTTCTACTAAGACTTCGCTCAGGTGAGATGCGCAAGATTTTGGCAGAATGCAAGGCGACTATTGGTGAAGTTGGCAATGGTGAGCACAGTCTCCGCAAGCTTGGAAAAGCAGGTGCCTCGCGCTGGCGTGGTGTTCGTCCTACCGTTCGTGGTGTGGCGATGAACCCTGTTGATCACCCACACGGTGGTGGTGAGGGTCGTACTTCAGGTGGTCGTGATCCATGTACACCATGGGGTATTCCTACCAAAGGTAAGAAGACTCGTAGTAATAAGCGTACTGATGGAATGATCGTACGTCGTCGTAATAAAAAATAAGGAAGGACACTGATGCCACGTTCAGTTAAAAAAGGACCTTTTGTTGATCATCACTTGTTTAAGAAAGTGATCGAGGCGCAAGAATCTGGTAATAAACGTCCCATTAAAACTTGGTCAAGAAGATCTATGATTCTTCCCGACATGATTGGTTTAACAATCGCAGTTCATAATGGAAAAGAGCACATTCCAGTTTTCGTATCTGAAAACATGGTTGGCCATAAACTAGGTGAGTTTTCATTGACTCGCACTTACCGTGGCCATGCTGCGGACAAGAAATCTAAGCGATAGTCGGAGGTTAATATGCAAGTTAGTGCAACACATAAGTTTGCTCGTATTTCTCCTCAGAAAGCGCGCCTAGTTATTGATCAAATCCGTGGTAAAGACATTGAAACAGCGATTAATATCCTAGCGTTCAGTGATAAAAAAGCAGCGGATTTAATCAAGTCGGTTTTAAATTCAGCCATCGCCAACGCCGAGAATAATGAAGGCGCTGATATTGATGAGTTAGTTGTTACCGCAGCATTTGTTAATGCGGGTCCTATCATGAAGCGCATGCGCGCTCGTGCTAAGGGTCGTGGTAACCGTATTTTAAAACGTATCAGTCACATCACTGTTACAGTTGGCGAAAAGTAAGGAGAATCAGAATGGGTCAAAAAGTACATCCTATTGGTATTCGTCTTGGTATTAGTAAAGATTGGAATGCACGTTGGTATGCGGATAGTAAGAACTTTTCTGATTTTCTTATCAGTGATGTTGAAATTCGTAAAGAACTACATAGTAAGCTTGGTCACGCTTCTATCAGTAAGATTCACATTGAGCGCGTAGCAAATGGAGTTCGTGTAACGATCCATACTGCACGTCCAGGTGTGGTTATTGGTAAGAAGGGTGAGGATATTGAGAAGCTAAAGCAGTCTTTGTCTAAAATGACTGGAATGCAGGTAAGTCTCAATATAGAAGAGATCAAGACCCCTGAGTTAGATGCTAAGTTAGTTGCTGAAGGTATTGCCCAGCAGTTAGAGAAGCGAATTCAATTCCGTCGTGCAATGAAACGTGCAGTAGGTAATGCTATGCGTTTAGGGGCAGAAGGAATCAAGGTAGCGGTTTCTGGTCGTTTAAATGGCGCCGATATTGCACGTGGTGAGTGGTATAGAGAAGGTCGTGTACCTCTTCACACGTTCCGTGCTGATATCGATTACGCAGCTTTTGAAGCAGATACTACTTACGGCAAGATTGGCGTAAAAGTATGGGTATTCAAAGGTGAGAAACTTGGTAAATTATCGATTACAGATAATGCATCATCTAAGGGCAAGCAAGGCCGTAACTAAAAGGATAACTAACTATGTTAATGCCTAAACGTACTAAATTTAGAAAAGTACACAAAGGACGTAACCGTGGTTTGGCGCAAGTCGGAAACAAAGTTAGCTTCGGTGATTTCGGTCTTAAAGCCCTAGAGCGCGGAAGAATGACTTCACGACAGATCGAATCAGGTCGTCGTGTTATGACTCGTCACGTAAAACGTGGTGCAAAAATTTGGATTCGAGTGTTCCCTGACAAGCCAATTACCAATAAACCTCTTGAGGTTCGTATGGGTAAAGGTAAGGGGAGTGTTGAGTATTGGGTTGCTCAAATTCAGCCTGGTCGTGTTTTGTACGAAATTCAGGGTGTTGATGAGAAGTTAGCGAAGGAAGCGTTTGCGCTTGCAGCTGCTAAACTGCCTTTTAAAACACAAGTTGTAACGAAAACGGTGATGTAAATGACTGCTAAAGAATTAAATGAAAAGTCAGTTGATGAGCTAAGAACAGAATTGCTTAATTTGTTAAAAGAGCAGTTTAATCTAAGAATGCAAAATGCAACTGGTCAGTTGTCTAACTCGTCTCAGTTGAATAAAGTTCGCCGTTCAATTGCAAGAGTTAAAACCATCATTCGTCAAAAAGTGAGTGTATAGAGATGGCTGATCAAGAGAAGAAAGCACGTACAATGCAAGGTGTTGTCGCTAGTAACGGTATGCAAGATTCTATCGTTGTAACTACTTCACGCTTTGTTAAGCACGCGAAATACAAAAAATTTATTAGAAAATCTACTAAAGTTATGGCTCATGACGCTGAGAACATTTGTGGTGTTGGTGATACGGTCACTATCCAGGAATGCAGACCTTTGTCAAAGAACAAGTCTTGGACGTTAGTGAGTATTGATAGTAAAGCTAAGATTTAACTTTTATAGCATTATGGGAATTGTTCTGATATAATTTCCAAAATGAATAAAGCCACTCTAAAGAGTCAGCCTGATTTGTTTCAGGAACTACTCTTTCTAGGTGGTTTTTGTGCTATAAGTAATTTTTAATTTCTATGGATGGAGTACCACCATGATCCAGATGCAAACAGTGCTTGATGTTGCTGATAACAGCGGAGCACGACGCGTACAATGCATTAAGGTGTTAGGCGGTTCTAAGCGCCGTTACGCCAGTGTTGGGGACGTTATTAAAGTGAGCGTTAAAGAAGCAGCGCCTCGCGGAAAAGTCAAAAAAGGTGATGTCTATAATGCTGTAGTAGTTCGCACTGCTAAAGGTGTTAGACGTCCTGATGGTTCTTTGATTAAGTTTGATGGCAATGCAGCTGTAATGCTTAATGGGAAGTTAGAGCCAATAGGGACACGTATCTTTGGACCTGTAACTCGCGAGCTGCGTAATGAAAAATTTATGAAGATTGTTTCATTAGCTCCTGAAGTACTATAAGGAAAAAGATATGAATCGTTTAAAAAAAGGTGATGAAGTTATCGTAATTACTGGTAAGGACAAAGGGAAAAGAGGTTCTATTTCTTCAGTCCAAGCTAACGGTAAGGTTCTTGTTGATGGTATTAATTTAGTCAAAAAGCACACTAAGGGAAATCCACAAACGGGTTCTCAAGGTGGGATTTTATCTAAAGAGATGCCTATCGATGCCTCAAATGTGGCTTTGGTAAACCCTGAAACTAATAAGGCTGGCAAAGTCGGTATTAAAGTTGATGGTGATTCTAAAATCCGCTTTTTTAAATCTACTGGTAAAGCGGTCGACGCTTAATATAGGGTAGAAAATGGCAAGTTTAAAGAAAGTATATAATGATCAAGTTGTTGCTAAGTTAGTAGAGCAGTTTGGTTACAAGTCTCCAATGCAAGCTCCTAAGTTAACTAAAATTACAATTAACATGGGTGTCGGCGAAGCAATTGGAGATAAGAAGGTCCTAGATCACGCAGTCTCTGATATGGAAGCAATTTCAGGTCAGAAAGCAGTTAAAACGATGGCTCGAAAATCAGTCGCTAGTTTTAAAGTACGTGATGGCTACGCGTTAGGTTGCAAGGTAACCTTACGTGGTGCCAAGATGTATGAGTTCCTAGATCGTCTAATCAATATTTCTCTACCTCGCGTAAGAGACTTTCGTGGTGTTAACCCGAAAGCATTTGATGGTCGTGGAAACTACAATCTAGGTATTAAAGAGCAAATTATTTTCCCTGAGATCGAATTTGACAAAATTGACAAAGTCCGCGGTATGGATATAAACATTGTCACAACTGCAAATACGAATGCTGAGGCGAAAGCTCTTTTAGAAGCCTTCAATTTTCCATTCACGAAATAGGGGTTCACTGATGGCTAAGCAATCAATGATTGAGCGTGAAAAAAAGCGTGCAAAGATGGTAGCAAAATATGCTACTAAACGTGATGCGTTAAAAGCAGCATCAGTAGACATGGTACTAAGTTTCGAAGAGCGCATGGAAGCAATGGAGAAGCTAGCTGCTCTTCCACGTAACGCTTCCCCAGTTCGCCAGCGTAACCGCTGTCGTATGACTGGGCGCCCACACGGTGTCTATAAAAAGTTTGGTCTATCACGCAATATGCTAAGAGAGTTAGCGATGCAGGGTGATATTCCTGGTCTAAGAAAAGCTAGTTGGTAAGGATAATTATCTATGAGTATGTCTGATCCAGTTGCTGATATGTTGACACGCATCCGTAACGGCCAAATGGCCGGTCACTCGGAAGTAAATATGCCCTCTTCAAAACTTAAAATAGCCTTGGCTAAAGTTTTGACTGCAGAAGGTTATATTTCAACGTACAGCATTAAAGAAGATGAAGGGAAGGCTGAGTTGTCAGTTGACCTAAAGTATTTTGATGGGAAGCCTGTCATTGATATGATTAAGCGCGTTAGCCGACCTGGCCTACGTGTTTATAAAAACAAAGATGAGCTGCCTACTGTCATTGGTGGTCTTGGTATCGCTGTAATTTCAACGTCTAAAGGTATTATGACTGACCGTGACGCTCGCCAAGCGGGTGTTGGTGGCGAAGTTATTTGCTACGTAGCATAAGGAATATATTATGTCTAGAATTGCAAAAGCGGCTGTTGTACTTCCTGCAAGTGTACAAGTTACGCTGGCAGGTTCTGAAGTAACAGTGAAAGGCGCTAAGGCAACATTGACCAAAAAGTTCAATGAAGCTGTAGTGTTTAAATCTGAAGACGGTCAAGTGTTTTGTACGCCTGCCGACGGTGCTGCGAATGGTTGGGCTCAAGCTGGTACAGCTCGTTCAATTATTCAAAACATGGTTATTGGTGTGACTGATGGCTTTGAGAAGAAATTACAGTTGGTTGGTGTTGGTTACCGTGCAAAAGCTGAGGGGAACGTTTTAGACCTAACGCTTGGTTTTTCACACCCGGTTAAGCACGCTATACCCGCAGGAATTACTGTTGAGACTCCATCTCAAACCGAAATCATTGTAAAAGGTGCGGACAAGCAAGTTGTTGGACAAGTTGCTGCTGAGATTCGTGCATACCGCCCACCAGAGCCTTATAAAGGTAAGGGTGTTAAGTATGCTGATGAGCGCGTTTTACGTAAAGAAGCTAAGAAGAAATAAAGCTGGAAGTTGATATGAATAAAAAAACAGCCCGTCTTCGTAGAGCAAAGAAAACTCGTGCCAAAATTATTGAGCTGAAAATGCCAAGATTATGCGTTCACCGCACATCTCAGCACATTTATGCTCAGCTGATTTCAGCTAATGGTACTGATGTTATTGCTGCAAGCTCTACTGTTCAAGCGGACGTGAAGAAACAAATCGGCAACGCTGGTAATAAAGAAGCTGCCAAAACTGTTGGTAAATCAATCGCTGAAAAAGCAAAAGCAGCTGGTGTAACAGCTGTTGCTTTTGAGCGTTCAGGGTTTAAATACCACGGACGTGTTCAAGAATTAGCAGACTCAGCCCGTGCAAACGGTCTTGAATTTTAAAGGAAGGATAGAATATGTCTTCACGTGAATTACAAGACGACGGAATGATTGAAAAGCTAGTAGATGTTCGTCGTGTTGCCAAAGTGGTAAAGGGTGGACGTGTATTTAGCTTTTCAGCACTAGCAGTCGTTGGTGATGGTGATGGTCGCGTAGGTTACGGTAGCGGAAAAGCTAGCGAAGTACCTATCGCAATCAAGAAAGCCATGGAAAAAGCTCGTCGTAACATGAAAGAGATCCATCTTACGGATGGTACTGTTCAATACCCAATAAACTTCAAGCAGGGTGCAGTAAATATTGCAATTCTACCTGCGTCTGAAGGTACTGGTGTTATTGCTGGTGGTGCAATGCGTGCAGTGTTAGAAGCTGCAGGTGTCAAAAACGTACTTTCAAAATGTATCGGCACTACACGCCCAGTTAACGTCGTGCGTTCAACTGTTAATGCCTTAGTAAGCTTTAACAGTCCTGAATCAATCGCGGCTAAACGTGGCAAAACAGTCGGTCAAATTTTAGGTGAGTAATATGTCAGATAAAAAATATGTCAAAGTGACATTGGTAAAAAGTACCATCGGTCGTTTACCAAATCATAGAGCATGTGTGTCTGGTCTTGGTCTAAGAAGGATGCACCAAACAGTCAGCGTTATTGATACTCCAGAAAATCGTGGAATGATGAATAAGGTTCACTATTTGCTAAAAGTAGAGGAAGCATAACATGCAACTAAATACTCTAAAACCAGCAGAAGGTTCTAAAACTGTCGCTAAGCGCGTCGCTCGTGGCCAGGGTTCTGGTTGGGGTAAGATGGGTGGACGTGGTCATAAAGGTCAGAAGTCTCGTTCTGGTGGGATGCCTAAGATTGGTTTTGAAGGTGGTCAGATGCCGCTTCAAAGAAGGCTACCTAAGGTTGGCTTCAGATCAAGAAAATCTCCTTTTGCAACTGAAATACGTCTAGATTTATTGGCTAAAATTGAAGCAGATGTGATTGATATCGCAGCGCTTAAAGCAGCTGATATTATTGGTGACAAGATCAAGGTTGTAAAAGTTGTTTGCTCTGGTGAGATTACTAAAGCTGTTAAGTTATCAGGCATTAAGGCTACTGCGGGTGCTCTAGCAGCAATCGAAGCAGCTGGCGGTTCTGTAGAAGCTTAATATGAATAGTTCTATTGCATCTTCCGGTATGAGTGATTTAAAGAACAAGATTTTATTTGTTCTTGGGGCGATCGTCGTCTTTAGATTGGGTACACATATACCTGTCCCGTCTATCGACCCAATTGCATTAGCTGCGATGTTTGAACAGCAGAAGGGAACTATTCTCGACATGTTTAACATGTTCTCGGGTGGTGCTCTTGAGCGTTTATCGATCTTTGCATTAGCTATTATGCCTTATATATCTGCCTCTATTATTATGCAGTTATTAACCGTGGTATCGCCTACTTTAGAACAACTAAAGAAGGATGGAGAGCAGGGTCGCCGCAAAATTACTCAGTACACACGCTATGGAACCGTTGTTTTGGCAACCTTTCAAGCGCTAGGTGTCGCAATTGCTTTAGAATCTCAAAATATTAATGGTATGTCTGTTGTGGTAGACCCAGGTCTACTCTTTAGATTGACTGCAGTTGTTACGCTTGTAGGCGGAACAATCTTCTTAATGTGGCTTGGTGAGCAGATCACTGAACGCGGCATAGGTAATGGTATTTCACTGATTATCTTTGCGGGGATTGTTGCAGGGTTACCATCCGCACTGGGTGGTACATTCGAGCAAGTGAATACAGGTGCTCTTCACGCAATAACAGTGTTTGTTCTACTTGCGCTTGTCTTTGCCGTGATTGCTTTCGTTGTGTTTGTTGAACGTGGGCAACGTCGTATTCCAGTCCATTATGCGCAAAAATCACGTACTAATAGACACTATGGCGGTCAAGAGTCACATTTACCATTAAAGCTCAATATGGCGGGCGTTATTCCGCCAATCTTCGCTTCCAGCATTATCCTATTTCCAGCAACTCTTGGTGGTTGGTTTGGTACAGCTGAGGGTATGGGTTGGCTAAAAGACATTGCAACCACAATGTCACCTGGACAACCGCTTTATGTTTTGCTTTATGCAATTGCGATTATTTTCTTCTGTTTCTTTTATACAGCGATTGTTTTCAATCCAAAAGAGACCGCAGACAACTTAAGAAAATCTGGTGCCTATTTACCAGGGATTAGACCAGGGGCTCAAACAGCGCGCCATATCGACGGTATTATGGGTCGCTTAACCTTAGCGGGTGCGATTTACAT
>CAZVPH010000065.1:0-8188 GCA_964628125.1 uncultured Thiosulfatimonas sp.
CAAACTATGCAAACAAATTTACCCACTGATCTACTTGCAACAGATCAAGGCAAAACAGCCGATAAAATTTTACGTGCCTGTGTTCACTGCGGTTTCTGTCTTTCCACCTGCCCGACCTATAATATTTTAGGAGACGAACTGGATTCTCCACGCGGACGCATCTACCTGATTAAAAGCGTGCTCGAAGGCAACGAGGTGACCCAAAAAACCTTAAAACATCTCGACCGCTGTTTAACCTGTCGTTCTTGCGAAACAACCTGTCCTTCCGGCGTGGAATATGGTCACTTGCTCGACATTGGACGCGAAGTCGTCGAAGAACACAGCCCACGTCCTCCCCTGCAAAGACTCAGTCGCTATGTCGTGCGTAAAAGCTTAACGACCCCTTGGTTTTTTAACCTAACCATTCGCCTGATGCCTTTTTTAAGACACTCCAAAGCGATTCAATTCAGCGTTGAAGAGCTGGCCCTCAAACAGTCACTGCAAGATAAACAAGACGCTTTAAAATCCAGTGTGCTGTTATTGTCTGGCTGTGTTCAACCGGCTTTAGCGCCTAACATCAACCAATCCAGCATTAAAGTTCTAAACCGTTTAGGGTTGAATGCGATTGAGACCCCACAAGACCAATGCTGTGGCGCCGTCGACCACCACCTCTCCGGCTCAAAAGATGCCCTCGCACAAGTTAAAGCCAATATCGACGCCTGGATCCCTTATTTAGACCAAGGCGTTAAAGCGATTATTTCCAACGCCAGTGGCTGCGGTGTAATGATTAAAGACTATCCACACCTGCTCAGAGAAGATCCCGAATACGCGCCTAAAGCGCAGCGGGTCGCAGAATACACCAAAGATATTTCAGAGTTTTTACTCTCACAAGACCTCTCCATCTTTACCCACTTCGATAACCAAAAAATCACTTTCCACTCACCTTGCACCCTGCAACATGGTCAAAAACTACAAGGCGTGGTCGAAGAAGCCCTTGGCAGATTAGGTTACCGCGTCAACCCCGTGAAGGACGCGCACCTTTGCTGTGGTTCGGCCGGAACCTATTCTATTTTTCAGCCCAAACTCTCCAAACAACTCAGAGAGAATAAGCTGGCCAATCTGTTGGAAGAGAAAACCCCCATTATTGTGACTGCAAACATCGGCTGTTTAGTGCACTTGCAAAAAGGCACCAAAACTCCGGTCAAGCATTGGATAGAACTGCTCTAGAGAATCGAAACAAAACAGTCTTTTACCCAATTCCTGTTTTGAAAACGGCCGCATTTGACCAAAAATCCAAGCGCCAACACGACTCTAGACTCATTAAATGCCGACCATTCGGCTTACAAACCAAACACGCTAACGACGTTAGCGATAAGAATTGAGGAACACCTATGTCAGACATCGAAATCGCTCAAAAAGCCAAAATGAGACCCATCATTGGCTTAGCAGAAGAAATTTTTGGAATCCCTGCGGAGCATTTAGACCCTTACGGCCACTACAAAGCCAAGCTCTCCCTAGAATACGTAGAGCAAGTGTCGCACACCAAGGAGCAGGGAAAACTCATCCTCGTGACCGCCATCAGCCCAACCCCTGCGGGTGAAGGCAAAACCACCACGACTGTCGGCTTAGGCGACGCCATGAATCGCTTAGGCCGACAAGCGGGCAAACACGCCGGCAAAAAAACCATTATGTGCCTACGTGAACCCTCTTTAGGCCCCTGTTTTGGTATGAAAGGCGGCGCCGCCGGTGGCGGTCACTCACAAGTGGTGCCGATGGAAGACATCAACCTGCACTTTACCGGGGATTTCCACGCCATTGGCATTGCACACAACCTGCTTTCAGCGATGATCGATAACCACATCAACCACGGCAACGCCCTTGGAATTGACCCTCGCCGCATTAAATGGAAACGGGTTATAGATATGAACGACCGCGCACTGCGCGCCATCACGGTTGGCCAAGGCGGCCCTGCAAACGGTTATTTGCGTGAAGATGGATTTGATATTGTCGTCGCGTCAGAAGTGATGGCCATTCTCTGTTTGGCTGTCAACCGCGCCGATTTAAAAGAGCGTTTAGGCCGCATTATCGTCGCTTACAAGTCCGACCGAATCACCCCAATTTACGCCAGCGACTTGCAAGCGCATGGCGCCATGGCCGCACTCCTAAAAGACGCCATCAAACCCAATATTGTGCAAACCCTAGAGAACAATATCGCCATCGTTCACGGCGGTCCTTTTGCCAATATCGCGCACGGCTGTAACTCGGTCACCGCCACTCAGACTGCATTAAAGTTAGCCGATTACGCCATCACAGAAGCGGGTTTTGGTGCCGATTTAGGGGCAGAGAAATTTTTAAGCATTAAGTGCCGCTCTGCAAAATTAGCCCCTTCCGTCGTCGTCCTAGTCGCCACCATTCGTGCTCTTAAATATCATGGCGGTGTTGGTAAAGACCACCTAAACCAAGAGAATCTAGCCGCCCTAGAGTCCGGTTTCGTCAACCTCGAACGTCACCTACACAATATCACTGTCAATTATGGCCTGCCCGCCGTCGTCTGTATTAACCATTTTACCTACGACTCCGACGCCGAAATCGAACTGCTGCAAACAAAGTGCGACGCCTTAGGCGTTAAATGCGTGGTCTCAAAACACTGGGCAGAAGGCGGTGCCGGCGCCGAAGAACTCGCCGAAGCGGTGCTTGAGATTGTTGACAACCGAGAACCCGGGTTTAAATATATGTACCAAGATGCTTTGCCCCTCTGGGAAAAAATGGAGACCATCGCCACCAAACTCTACGGCGCGAAAGGCATCACCGCGTGCGCGCGCGTGCACAGCGAAATCGCCAGCCTACAAGAGCAGTACGGCCACCTGCCTATCTGTATGGCAAAAACCCAAATGTCCTTCTCAACCGATCCCAACTCAAAAGGCGCACCAAGTGATCACATCGTTGAAATTAGCGACATTAAACTCGAAAATGGTGCAGGTTTTATCGTCGCCATTGCCGGCAATATGATGACCATGCCAGGCCTGCCCAAATCCCCAACGGCAGAACGCATTGACATCGACGACAATGGCACTATTACCGGCCTGTTCTAAGTCGTTATCACTCCTTAAAGCACCTCACCGTGTGTTAATTCAAACGCACGGGCGTTTAACATGACCTGTGCGTTTTTTATTTGCAGAGCGCGTCTTCTTTCACTCTCCTTTCACCCAACTCTCATCATTCTCAACCTTCCTAATCGCACACTCTTTTTACAGTATTCTTTACAATCCAAAGCAGCCCAAAAATAGTTGATGAATCAATCAATAAGTAAATAACAAGCAAAAGCGCTAAACCTTTGAAATTTCGATAGAATAACAGGCACGCCTTTAGCGGAGGGTGCATACTGTTTGTGCTAGACGCGTCTGCCACAACATTCGTTAAAACCAGGAGAGTACCATGAAAAATCGTAGAGACTTTATTAAACAAGCGGCCGCATTAGTCGCTGCTACAGCAAGCGGCAAAGCCCTAGCCTCAGAAAATCCATTTGGCTTTAAAGCCCTAGACCAGGGATACGAAAACACTCAAGTCGCGGAAGGCAAGTGCGGAGAGGGTAAGTGTGGCGGCAAAGCCAAATCTAAAGCAGCCGAAGGAAAATGTGGCGAAGGTAAGTGCGGCGAGGGGAAATGCGGCGGCAATGCAAAACCTAAAGACGCGGAAGGCAAATGTGGCGAAGGTAAGTGCGGTGAGGGGAAATGCGGTGGCAACACTAAACCTAAAGCCGCGGAAGGCAAATGTGGTGGCAACCGCTAACCGAATCCATTAATTTTAAGTAAAGCCTGTTGAGCGAATCTTGCTTAAAACAGGCTTTTTTTATCCCGGCTAAAAAACAATTTCACTTTCGTCTAGCCGAGAATTAAGGAGTTTTTATGGCTTACCAAGGTGTTAAATCCATTAAAGGCACAGGCCTAGGGTTACGCAGAACATTCATACGCGACGTGCTCGACACCCCAGAGCTGGAGGTAGACTTCCTAGAAATCACACCGGACAACTGGATCGACATCGGCGGCACTTTTGAGCGGCAATTAAAGCAGTTAAGCGAACGTTATCCATTGGCGTGTCACGGCCTCTCACTCGACATTGGGGGTCCTCGTCAGTTAGACACCGCTTATTTACTCAAATTAAAAACATTTTTCACCACACACGACGTCCATGTATTTACAGAACATCTCAGTTATTGCGGCGATCAAGGTCATCTTTACGACCTGTTACCGATTCCATTTACCGAAGAAGCGGTTCACTATGTGGCCGATAGAATTCGTCACATACAAAATGTTTTGGAGCAGAAAATAGGCGTCGAAAACGTCTCATTCTATGCCTTGCCCTGTTCCGATATGAGTGAAATAGAGTTCATCAACGCCGTGGTCAGCGAAGCGGATTGTGGCCTATTGCTGGATGTAAACAACACCTATGTCAATGCCATAAATCATCATTACGATGCTCAATCATTCATCACCCAGATGCCCAGCGATCGCATCATGTATTTACACATGGCTGGGCACTTTGACGAGGCCGAAGACCTTAAAATAGACACCCATGGGCAACCCGTCAAACAAGAAGTGTGGGAGCTATTGGACTTTGCCTACCAGACCCACGGACGCTTGCCAACCTTGCTTGAACGAGACTTCAATATCCCGCCGCTAAACGAGCTTATGCAAGAAGTTCAACAGATCCGTCGCGCTCAAAAAACAGCCTTTAATGGAGTCCGCGTCGCATGACATCATCCAAAACGCCCACAACGCCCACAACACAAGATACGCCCCGTTTTCAACAGTTACAACAACGCATGACACAGGCCATTCGCGATCCAGAACAGCATGCCTACCACACAGAAGATTTAGCCGGCGCGCCCATAGAGGCACGGCGTATTCAGGTCTATCAGTCTTTATTGCTCAACAACCTAGAGCAACTCTTCAGCCAGGTTTTTCCGGTCAGCCGTTCTCTGCTTGGCGAACTCATTTGGGCAGACCTAGTCGCCGAGTTTTTAAAACGCCATCACGCCAAAACACCGCTGTTTCACCGCCTAGGGCAAGAGTGGATCCAATTTCTGCACACGCATATCGATTCAGAATGGCTCGCCAAACAGCTCCACTCTTTACACCCTCTGAAACCACTTGCCCTACTCGAACTAGCGCACTACGAATGGACAGAACTGGATCTTTTCACACAACCCCTAGCGACTAACATCGTGAGCGAGCTAAATCCCTTAAACACTTTAAACGCCGTAAACTCTAAAGCCGACGTTATGCCAAGCGATGCTTATTTCTGGTCAAAACAATATCAACTCTCTCCCGAAGTGCGACCATTGGCCTATGAATGGCCTGTGCATCAACTTTCTAAAGAAAACCGACCATCCTTACCAGAAGCTACATTTTTGCTGGCGCAGCGTAGAGTGCTCTCGAATGAACAACTAAACATCGACTTTCACCAAATAACGCCTGTGCTCCACTGCTTTCTCAGCGCATTTTCCGACAAGCCGTTGGACGCACAAATAAACACCCAGGCCTGGCAACCCGTGGCCAAAAAAACCGGCAGCGCACTCCAAGAAGTCGCCGACTGGTTAGAGATAGACGCCGAGCTGTTAAGAGAAGGAGTTAAAGAAACATTGCCCGCATTGATAGCACAAGGTTGGTTAACCCCTGTGAAAGAGAAAGAGAAAGAGAAAGAGAAAGAGAAAGAGAAAGTGTAAGCGCCAGTTTTACGGCGCTTTTACAGGTGTTTTTTTACAAACAGTACTTATAAGAAATTGTCTGACACTTAAAGAGAACACAAAAAATCTGACCAGGCCTGGTCAGATTTAATTATCTTGCTCCACGTGGAAACCCAGCGAAAAAAACTCTAGTAACAACAGAAAACAACGGTTGAAGCACTCATTTAACCTTTTTAACATAACGCACACACTGACGCCAACCCAACCAAGTTTAACGCGCAATAATCGCTTTCATTCGTTGATTATAACCACTGACCGTAAAGAATCCCGTCACAATGCTTAACAGCCAAATCCCGACAAATCCCAAACCCAATGTCACAAAACCGATAACAATCGCCAATATTATCCAAAACAACGCCGCCGCTGTGCTGGAATAAAACAGCCCAAGTGGTCCAAAAAACAGAGCCAATAAAAACTGAACTAACTGAGATTTATACATAGTAAAACAGGCCTATAGGGTAAATATACGAGCGCCAATTATCTTGATAGAAACAAACCCTGTCAAGACGAATGGATCAATCTTGAATTGTGAACGCCTAATACTGAATGAAGGACAAAACATTGCAAGTATCGTGCTTTAAGAAATAATCTCTCTCAGCCTTTAGAGATCCCCGGGTCGAGCCCGAGGGTGACGGAGCTTGAGGTTCGAGAAAGATGTGGTTTTTTGTTTTCATTAAACATTAAACATTAAAACAACCAGGCCTGCCCAAACCTCCCTTTCTAACCCCCTTAACCAACCTCAATAAAGTCTTCATTGTCACAAACGGCATCAGAGGTACAACGTTGTTTTTGATTCAGTATAATGTGACACTCTAACGGTTATCTAACTTTGAGGATTTACGGTGTCAGACACTTTAATTACAACTTTGAATACCACAACCACCACAGCGGACACCCCCCATTTTGAGAGCGACTTAACATCACGCTTTCAATCACTTCAAGCCTATGTCAATTCGCAAATTATTGGCCAGCCGCATTTGACACAACGTTTATTGATCGCCCTCCTCTCTGATGGTCACCTTTTGGTTGAAGGACCACCAGGCCTGGCGAAAACCAAGGCGATTAAAGTATTGTCTGAGTTGATTGAAGGTCGTTTTCACCGTATTCAGTTCACTCCAGATTTACTGCCATCGGACATTACCGGCACTGACATCTATCGCCCAGAAACCGGAGCGTTTGAGTTTCAGTCTGGGCCGATTTTTCACAATCTAGTCTTGGCGGATGAGATTAACCGTGCGCCGGCAAAAGTCCAGGCGGCGTTACTGGAGGCGATGGGCGAAGGACAGGTAAGTGTCGGTCAGCGCAGCTTGCCGATGGAAAAGTTTTTTATGGTCATGGCAACCCAAAACCCGCTGGAGCAAGAAGGCACCTACCCTCTGCCCGAAGCGCAATTAGACCGTTTTATGATGCACGTCCACGTCGATTACCCGGACGCCGAAAGTGAATTGCAAATTTTAGAGCTGGTTGAAAACGAGGCCCGCGCACTTGATAAACCTTACTTTAACCCCTTGTCGCAAGCCGATCTATTCCAGGCGCGTGACGATATTTTAAAACTGCACATGGCCGATGCGATCAAAACCTATATTGTGCAGCTGGTGATGGCAACCCGCCTGGCAAAAAATTACAGCGACGAGTTGGCAAGCCTAATTGCCGTTGGTGTTAGCCCTCGTGCAACCATCGCCCTATCGCGTTGTGCACGAGCGCACGCTTGGTTGCAAGGCAAAAACTTTGTCAGCCCCGACGATGTACAAGCGGTGGTACACGATGTCTTTCGTCACCGTCTGTTATTGAGTTTTGACGCCGATGCAAAAGGCATTAAGGCCGATGATGTCATTGATCAAATCCTCAATTTTGTACCGGTGACTTAATTGATTGAGCTGTTTTATACCCATGGTTGCTGTTGTCGCCTAAACGACAGCACGGGCCACCACACGACCCACGATAAGAACCGCTACCTCGTCCTTCTGTTTAGCGCCCCCAAAGTGATGACCATCCTATTCATCTTGTTCCAGAGAGCCCGTTGTCATGTCGCAATCGGTTGATCTCTCCCCATCACTTTACAGCCAGTTAGACGAGTTGGTGGCGTTTCGGTTCCACGTGAAACAAAAAAAACTCAGTCAAAAAAATCGGTTGTTCACCACGCAGGACGGTCAACATCAGGCGCAACGTAAAGGCCGGGGAATGACCTTCAATGAAGTGCGTCAGTACCAACCAGGAGATGACATTCGACACATCGATTGGCGCGTGACCGCCCGGACTCAGAAAACTCATACCAAAGTGTTTACAGAAGAGCATGAACGTCCGGTGATCATTGTGACGGAGCAAACTTCGGCGCTATTTTTTGGTTCCCAAGTTCGCTTAAAAACGGCTCAAGCGTTAAATCTAACGGCCATTCTTGCTTGGACAGCACTCCATCAGGGTGAACGTGTTGGCGGATTTAGCTTTAACGACTCTCACCAGACC
>CAZVPH010000066.1:0-8096 GCA_964628125.1 uncultured Thiosulfatimonas sp.
CTTTGTGGGCGCTTTACAATGTCTTGCCTGCAGGCGTGACTCAGAAGGCGCATCGACACAACTCGATTGCACTCGACTTTTGCGTCTCCTCCGGTCCGGACACCTACACATTGATTGGCAAAGAGGTTGATGAGGAAGGCAATATCATTAACCCAATAAAAGCGATGTGGACACCTGGTTCTGCCTTTGTTACTCCGCCAGGCTGGTGGCATTCGCACCACAATGAATCTGATGAAGACGCAATTGTCTTACCGATTCAAGACGCGGGATTGATTATGAATATGCAGGTACTGGATTTTCAACTGCTTAATTAATCCTTTATTCACGCTCGCTCGGGTTATACCCGTTATATTAAAAGTAGGGTTTATGCAAAATACAGATTATCGAATTGCCGTTATTGAAGACGATTTAATTCAATTAGAGAACCTCGTTACAGCCCTTGAACAACAAGGCTTTGTGGTTGACGCATTTGATAACCGCTTAAGCGCTGAAGCAAGTTTTGCGAAAGGCCTGCCTAACTTGGTTATTTCCGATATTATCTTGGGTTCAGAGGTGGATGGGGGGTTTGATTTAGCAAAACATTTACTCGGCTACAATCAACCCATTCCAATTATTTTCTTATCCGAAAGACAATCAGAGTTTGACATCTACACAGGCCATGCGCTCGGAGCGATTGATTATCTGCCCAAACCGATTAGCTTAAATGTGTTAATCGTCAAGGTCAAAAACCTATTACGCATCACCGGCAATCAAAATAACGTCACTGACGACGAAAAGTCGATCATCCCAAATCTCACTTTGGCACCTGAGCAGTTTAAAGCCTATTGGCATGACAAGCCTTTAGACTTGACAGCAACTGAGTTTGAAATGTTAAAACAGTTTGCCCTAGCAGGTGAATCAAGCGTTGTCTCTTACGACTCCCTGCAAGCCTCTACTCAAGGCGTGGTGGAGCGCAACACCATCAACACCCACATTTGTCGCATTCGAAATGCGTTTAAAAAAATCACCCCTGAATTTAGCTCGATCCACAACGAATATGGCCGTGGTTACAGCTGGCAAAAAGACGCTTAAACCGCATTTTTTATGTGAGCGGTTTTCCAAAAAAATCAGGAAATTTTTCTAAGGCTTTATAGAGACGCTTAAAGCGCTTGCTCCCTATTTTTTATTCACATTTATACTCCGCTCTCAGAAAAAGGTTTACGCGTGTCGCTTAATATTAAACTCACTCGTCTGAGACTCTCCATCCGAACTCGCTTTTTTATTCTCCTCCTGCTTTTAACTATTCTGCCCTTTTTAGCGTACCGTTTTGCCATTGACCTTCATCGAATCATGCTGAACAATCAGGCAATTGTTCAACAACAGACAGTTGAAAACTTAGCGCTCATTCTCGAAAATCGAACCGATCTTTGGGCTTTGCAGATTCAGACAGGTACACCCACTCGGTTGCCCCACCTCAACTTAAAAAACTCCGTTCTCTGGGTCGTCAATGGACGGGGGGTAACCACTTACGTTGTAGGTCAACTGCCACAAGAGAGTGAGGACTCGGAAACGGACCTGTTTACTTCGGTCGGTAAAAACCTCATCAGAACCTTAGCGACCTTTCTGCCCTACTCTTTGCCACATCCTTACCCGCAAAGTGACGCGCCCGAACGAAATCTGATTGCACAATCGCTTCAGGGCCTAACCATTCAGCAGTATCGAATGGACAGCTCACAACATCCTGTCTCACTGATGTCGGCCACTCCGCTCATGGTTAAACAACAAATTATTGGCTCGATTATCCTTGAACAACGAATGGAAACACTCTTCAGTGAATCTCTTAATTACTTCTACCGTTTAATTGGCATTGGTGCCATTATTTTCTTAATTGTTATTATTGGCGCGATACTTCATACCGCATCACTATCCAATAGAATCATGCGCTTAGACAATGATGTTAAAAAAACCTTTAATGCTCAAGGGCGTTTAACAGAACTCGGTTTTCCCGATAAAACCAATCGCTTTTACCAAGATGAACTGTCTGATTTAAGGCATCATATCCATGAAATGCTTAAACAGCTCGGTGGTTACGAACGCTATCTAAAACAGTTGCCTAAAACACTGCGACATGAACTGCACAACCCATTAAATCGGCTCTCAATGTCTCTTAGCTTGCTTGAAAAAGAGATGCAACACACACAGCTTGATTACGCACAACATGCGGTCATGCAACTAAAACAGATTATAGCCGCCCTGTCTGAAGCCACCAGCATAGAAGACAGCTTGAAACTTCAAGCTCCTGAGCTTTTTCCAATCAGCAATATGCTGGCACACTACATGGCAAACAATATCGACCTACACCCAAGCTGGAACTTGAGTTTTGACAATAGAATTCCTGAAGATGTCCTAGTTCTAGGGGATGGTTTTATGTTAGAGCAGATGATGGACAAGTTACTGACCAATGCAAAAGAGTTTTCAGACAGCAAGAGGCCTATTCAGGTAAACGCTAAAATCGATGACAATAACCTAGTGAGCATCAGTGTCGAAAACTCAGGTCAACCTCTGCCAGCAGGACATGAACAACAAATTTTTGATGGCATGACCTCTATCCGACAACTTAATCAGGATGAGCATGCCCATCTAGGCTTGGGGCTTTACATTGTGAAGCTTATTACCGATTTCCATCGAGGCAACGCTTACGCTGAAAACCTTGAAGAGTATCAAGGTCAGCCAATACAAGGCGTGCGCTTTACGATTGAACTGCCCATCGCAAAAATCGCGAAAGAGGAAGTTTAACGCGAAAAACTAACCGGTTATCCGTGCCAAATATAAAACTACAGACGCTATCTGAAAGTGGTGGCTAGAATGTTTAGTTGAGGTAAAATTCGGTAGGCGCGTTTAAGAGAAGTGAGTTTACTTACGTTGAGTTTTTAAATTGAGAGTAGGCTTAGAAGGTATTTGAGACTTGACAGGCCTGGCGATTAAAGAACAACACCTTAGTTAGGCGGCCAGCGAGTGTTATGCTTACCGTTCTTCACTTTGCTGACGCGCCTAACCCAACTTGTTATTTAATACGAACGGTTATTTCTTTTACTTTTCGGACCCATGGTGAAATACCAAACTCTGCCTTAAATTCTTTTGCAAACTGATCGGCGTCTTTACGGCTTGCAAAAGAACCTGTCAGTAAAATGTAGTTGGTCGTTTGGTTTCGAGTCTGTGGGATAACTCTTACCTCTTTCAAGCCTTTTTTATCAGCAATTTTCTCGACAGATCTCTGCTCTGGCATACTTGCCAACTGCAAGGTGTAATGAACGGCTGGCTGAGCCATTAACCACTTTACGTCTGCCGTATAATGTTCTAGAGGAGCATCTACTTTTTCAGGACTTTTCGGCTCAGCTGGCGGTTGAGTGACCTCGACTAACTTAACCAGAGGCTGGCTAATTAAGGGGGCCTCGGTTTCAACAATCGTCGGCTCAGATATTGTCATCTCCTGCTCTGCCGTATTTTTTTCCGCAGTAGGCAGCAAGACCTCTTTAATCGCACTTACATCCGATGACGCTTTCTGCCCGTTTGATAAGTGGTCCAAAATGGCTTGCAACTTTTGATCTATCTTTTGCTCTAGTTGGTTTAATTTATCATCTAAAACCGCTTCGGTGACGGTTTTATGAGCACTGACTTCTGCACCCAGCCCGGCGCTTATCAACGCACTTTCGGAAAGGGCTACCTCTTCAACGCCTTGCGCACTGTTTAGCTGTGATTTTAAAGTGAACACCTGTGCCTCAAGCGCAAACACCTTATCTTCTAACGCAATGAAAAGCTCAGGCCGGCCACCGGAAGAGATGGACTTTTGCAAAGCGTCCATATCAATCTCTAGCTGATTCATCTTAGCGTCATTCAACTGGTGAGACTCTAAGATACTTTGCAGCTCTTTATGTATACTGGTGTAGGCGATGTAAAGCACGCCTAAGAGTGTCAGCAACAATGAAAGCATGATGATTACACCAAAAAAAGACGCTTTATTTTTGGGCGTTTTTATCATTTGCGCACTATAATTCGAACGGTTTTCAGCCTTGTTCATACTTTGGTTTTCCCTTGTTTGTTCTGTTGCTGGCATCACCTCTTCGGCGGCCTTTAACCAATCTTTTAAAGAACGATTTTCACCGGCGTTCGTTTTGCCAGAAGAGATGCTTTGAGCTTTGCTCTCAATCTCCTCTAGAATTTTAGCCCTTTCAGCCTCAAGTTCCGAAATTGTTAAAGACATATTGTTAGACAAACCCTTTTAGATGAACCTTAATTAAATAAACCCTAAGTCAAAATTAAATTCTAATTTATTGTAAAATGCTTTAAGTTAAAAAGATACTCAAAATAGACCTCGTTGGAGAGAAGCATGCCGGATATACAAAGTGTTGGAACTGCACTACTGATCACTCTTGGAATGGTGACAGTCTCTATTATTGTTGTTGCTTTGGTCATGTGGTGGCTTTTTCGTTTTTTTAAAAACAAAGATGATTAACTCGCGCCCATAATGCCCCGCTCATTAATGCGACTCGTGGATGCAACCCAGCATAGTTGTTGGCATTAAGAACCTTTAGATCTTAAAATATTTATGTTTTAAAATTCACCGTCCACGTAACACCAGTGACCTTTTCCGTCTCGTTTAAAATGACTCTTCTCGCGCACTTTTCCGTGCTCCAGTCCAACTTGATAAAATGCGGTAAATGTCACCCAACCTTGCGCGTCTTTCTGCCGCCCTTTACGACACTCACTAATAATCAATGATTTCCAAAGCAGACCTGCTTCAAATTCAAACTGAGCAGGCCTGGTTGATAGCTCCCAGGTATCCAGCAGGTAACCTTCTAGCTGTAGAGCGTAAGCGGTGTAGCGTGACCTCATCAACTGTTTCGCGGTTTTTGGATAGGCTTGATACGTATGAAAAATCTCGCAACAGTTGGAATAGGTTTGCGCAGAGCCACACGGGCACTGGGAAAGTTGCAATGTCCTAAGCAAAATGGGCATTAAAAGTACGTTTTAATCGAGTGGACAATAAAACGGCGGCGGCCAGTAAGCCTAACACAATCCCTAGCCAAAACCCTTGGACGCCCATGGGCTCTACAATCCAGCTTTTAAAGGCAAATACATACCCTAGTCCAAGCCCTATTCCCCAATAGGTGATAAAGGTGACCACCATGGTCACCTGAGTGTCGTGAAAGCCTCTTAAAGCACCGGCGGATGTGACTTGAACGGAATCAAAAACCTGGTAAACAGCCGCAAAAATGAGCAGTGAGGTTGCGATTAATATCACCGAACCGTCTTCAGTATAGAGCGCAACAATATCAAATCGTAGAAAATAACTGATCAGAGCCAGTAAAGTACCGATCAACAATGCGACAATAAAGCCAATGATGAGGCTGGTGCGAACTTGGTACGGATCGTTTCTGCCGAACCCATCGCCGACTCTGACGGTCAGCGCCATGGATAAACTTAGCGGAACCATAAAAGCCATCGAGGTAAAACTTAAAGCGATTTGATTGCCAGCAATCACTTCTGCGCCTAATGAAGCGATAAAGAGAACAATCATACTAAAAAGACTGACTTCGAACATAAGCGCTAAAGTGTTTGGAATGCCAAGAGCCAGAATCGGTCGAATGCCTGATGTCCAACTTGGCCTTAAAGAGAGAAGCGAGGGACCTTTTGTAGACGGTTTGGCTGGCAGGTGATTCACTTGTTGAGCCATTTGTTTATCCGCCTGCTCAGCAAGTTGCTCTGGACACTGTTTAGATCGTTTTTTAGACAGCTTTAGCGTACAAAAAACTTGAGTGCGTTTAGCGCTTACAACATAGAGCGCGCCAATAAAAAACATGACCCACATGACAATCGCTGTTGCAACACCACAGCCAGCCGCACCTAAAGGTTCAACAGGTCCCAGTCCGTAAATAAACACCGCGTTTAAAGGGATGTTTAAAAAAAGTGCCGTAAAACTAATCCACATAGTGGGCAGTGTAATCCCCAGCCCTTCCCAAAAAAATCGTAGCGCTTGGTAGAGCGCGATCGCTGGCAAGCCGAAGGCAGCATAAAACAGGTAGTCTTGCGCCAGTTGGTAGATGGAGTCATTTAAATTTAATAGAACTAACACCCAATCAAGATTCATTAAAAGCGCTAAGCTTAAGATGCCCAATGGCAGAGCAAGCCAGAGCCCTTGACATAAAAACTGAGTGATTTTATCTCCCTCTCCTCTGCCGTTAGCCTTGGCAACGAGTGGTGTAATTGCCAGCAGAATGCCGGTTGAAAACATAAAAATCGGCAACATCAGGCTTGAGCCTAAACCAATCGCAGCTAAGTCATTAGTGCCAACCCAGCCGGACATCAAGGTGTCTACGACCCCTAAACCGGTTAAAGACCACTGTGCTAAAAGAATCGGCATTGCCAACTTTAGCAACAGTGAGGATTCCTGTTTAAACTCTAAAAACCGGTTGTTTTTCATTAAGATACTGTATCTGCTTACATTAAGTCTTGAAGGGATTGAGCACTGCTAAATAGATTGTAAATGGGAAAGAACGACAGGAAATAACCCTGTCCACTTGTCGTATTTAAAACTCTACTCAAAACTATTTTAAATTTTCGTTTCGAAAGCTAAACTGACTTTGACACTGCCTTAGCGTTCTTTTGGTGGCCCTGTTTGCTCACTTCTTTGTCGATTTATCAAGTTATTGGCCCGACCTAATTCCGTAAGAGTTCCCTCTTTGGTCCAGTATTCTGAACCGTGCTCCGCTTCCAACGCTTTAATGTGGTCGATCTCTAACTGCTCTTGTAAAGCGTCCACCTCAGGCTCAATTGAGACAATAAAATTGGGAAGCGCCATGATAATCAGCAGTTTGCAGGTCCAATAGATCGTGGAGTAAACCATGACTCCAAGCATTAAGACCAACGGCAAGCCAAATACCAAATCGACAATCAATGCTTCGCCACCAACCACTTTGCCGACCAGTGACTTTTCAATAAGGCTAAAGTAAAACCAACCGACGACGCCGAGCAACGCCAATAAAACAACATAAGGATTCAAGCGTGGATGAATGTGCGAGTTTCTAAATAAACAGAACATAGTTTTCTCTAAAATTAAGGGGGTTAAGCACAAAAAGTGCTGATAACAGTGTTAGCAGGCTACGCCAAATGTATAAAAGACGCTTGGCATGGCTGAAGCTATTTAGCTAAACCAGTTTGCTTTAAGTTGCAAATCGACTCAAAACCGAGCAGTTAAGGCGGTGTTAGTTTTTGAAAAAATAGCCACTGCAGTGCGATGTAGGTACTGGCCACATTGAACTCAGCGCTTAACAGTCTGCGTCGCGCCTCTGAAAAATCGAGTTTAACCACTCGAATGTCTTCGTTGTCTGTTGCTAAGCCAGAAAACTCAGAAACAGAACTTGAA
Organism: uncultured Thiosulfatimonas sp.; assembly: GCA_964628125.1. Lineage (GTDB taxonomy): Bacteria > Pseudomonadota > Gammaproteobacteria > Thiomicrospirales > Thiomicrospiraceae > Thiomicrorhabdus. The sequence continues at coordinate 7,403 of CAZVPH010000066.1, forward strand.
CAAATTTCAGCGGCGTACAAATGTAGGATTTCATCACAACCACCGGGACTTGGGTAAAATTGACAAATATACTCCAGCTCGGTAATCGCTATCCCCGTCTCTTCCTGAGTTTCGCGTATTCCTGCATCAAGTGCGGTTTCGCCTAAATCGATCATGCCAGCCACTGGCTCAAGTAACCAGGCCTGGTCACTTTGGTTTGAGGCTTTTGCATGCTGTAAAGCGCCGGCACGACCTTGTTCAACCAGGACAACTTGTTGTAACTGTCTGTCATAAAGTAAAACGACGGCAGCTTGTCCACGACAAAAAACTTCTCGTTTGAGCAATTTCGAGCAGCCGCCCTGGTAGAGTGCGTGCTTGAAGTGCAAAGATTTAACCTTAAAAAAACCTTGAAACTCTGTTTTAACCAATTGAATATCAAAGGTTTTAGGTAAGCTTTGGGGTGCAGGACTGTCTTGATCAGATGGTAGGTTGTCGTGACGATTCACTTTTAAGCTTCTCTTTTACTCTTCTATTCTCGGAACACGTGGCGCAACGCCACACAGTAACTCATAACCAATGGTGCCTGACCAGTGCGCAACTTCATCAACGCCTAAGCCAACGCCCCAAAGCACAGCCGGACTGCCAACTTTAACCAATTTTTGGTGGTCGGTAATATCTACCGAGATCATGTCCATTGAGACTCTGCCCACTAAAG
>CAZVPH010000067.1:0-8049 GCA_964628125.1 uncultured Thiosulfatimonas sp.
ATGAGCAACACCATAACCACCGTGCCAACCATTGCAGGGAATATCCCTCCTTCAGTATTGGCTTCACGTGGGTCGTCGCTTAAAAAACCGCCTATCGCTCGGAAGAAAAAGCCAAGTTTATCGCTGTAACTCATATTGTTGGGTTGCCAAAACTGAACCACTTTTTCAACCGGTACGGTCAGCTGTTGCCCGTTACTTAGGTTCAGAATCACCTCTCCTAAGAGATCTTTTTGGGCATAGAGCAGCTGGGTTTCTGCCTGATACGCCGCAAATTTTTTTTCTAAACCTGCACGCTCCGCCTGTAAACGAGTCGCTTCTTCAGCGGTAAAACTGTCTTTAAGACGGAGTTTTCGTTCTTCAAGTCGCAAGGTTTCAATCTGTTTATTGACCGCTCCCATTGCAACTTTTTCAATCTCGTTTATCTCTGCATGCAACAGCCTGCCTTGATCGACTTGCGCCTGTAACCTCGCCTGAATCTGCTGCGGATCGGTGGTTGTGGTCTCCTGCACTGTAAAAGAGACAAGTTGACCGTATGCATGGCCGTACTCAAAACGCTCAATCACCACAACATCTTTCGCTAAGGTCTCCATCGACCCCTGAATATTTTCAGAATTGACCCACTTAAAATCCATGCCAAACCGATCCCGATTACCAATCTTAAACAGATATTGAGGTACCAAGGTTTTTAAACCGGAAGCGTCCGTCATCACTCTGTTTTTTGAATCACGCAGCTCACCAATAAGTTGGACAGTTTTATCATTTTGATCGTGCGCGCCTTCGACTTTCACGCTCAACTCATACACAGCGTGTGGCCAAAAGTGCACCAACCCTTTATAAGAGATCATCGTCAATAATCCCAACACCAAAACCACACTGATGCTGACCGCTGAGGCGCTTAACCAGATCCAGTGCTCACCTTTGTTCAACCACTCTTTCATCATCACTCTCCTACAGGCTCCCATATTTACGACGCATACGTTGTCTGACAACTTCCGCCAAGGTATTAAACACAAAGGTAAACACAAACAGCACCAGGCCTGCCAAGAATAGAACGCGATAGTGTGAGCTGGAAACTTCCGTTTCTGCCATCTCAACCGCCAGATTAGCCGCCAAGGTGCGCATGCCTTCAAACAGATTTATCTCCATCAAAGGCGTGTTGCCCGAGGCCATTAAGACAATCATGGTCTCACCGACCCCACGACCAAACCCAAGCATAATGGCCGAGAAAATCCCCGGGCTGGCCGTGGGAATCACCACTCCGATTAAGGTCTGCCAACCACTGGCGCCTAACGCCAAGGAGCCATTCACCAAATAAGTGGGAACGTTATAGATGGCGTCTTCGGTGACTGAGAAGATGGTCGGAATTAGGGCAAATCCCATCGCAAAGCCGATCACCATCGCATTACGCTGGTCGAAATCAATGCCCGCGCTGAAGGTCAGCCAATGGCGCATATCGCCATTAAACCAAGCATTTTCAATCGGTGCGCTCATCTGCATCGCAAACCAGCCCAGAAAAACAATCACAGGAATCAGCAAAACCGCTCGCTTACCAAGGGGCACGCGGTTGCGAATCGACTTTGGTAGGCGTGTCCAACCAAATCCGAACACAATCACCCCCAGGGGAATCACAATTAAGAGTGCAAAAAACCCAGCAAGATTCGCCTCCATGTGGGGCGCAAGCCAGAGACCGGCCAAAAACCCTAAAATAACCGTTGGTAAAGCCTCAATCATCTCCACCGTCGGTTTAATCCACTGGCGCGTTTGCTTATCCATAAAAAAAGCGGTGAAGACGGCCGCTAAAATAGCGATTGGCACCGCAAACAGCATGGCGTAAAAAGCCGCTTTAAGCGTGCCAAACGTCAGTGGGGTCAGAGAAAATTTAGGTTCAAAATCGGCACTGGCGGCCGAGGATTGCCAGGTGTGTGTCGGTTCAGCATAGCCCTCATACCAAACTTTGCCCCATAAACTTGAAAAAGAGACTTCAGGATGGTCATTAATAATGTCGTACTGCACCAACTCGCCTTCGGCCGTTTCGACTAAGGCCCCATTCGAACGAGGCGTCATAACGACCAGGCCTGCTGAAACCGGTGCTAACTTTTGTGTTGCTTGCTCAGTTACTGGCTGCGTTACCTGCTGAGTCGCAAGATGTCGTTCTGCGGTGGCGTTGTACAATTTCAGCTGGCCAGAGGCGTCGGTGATGGCAAAGCCTTTACGCCCTTTTTCAATCGCGATAGAGCGTACCGCTGAGTTACTGACTTTAAATTGACGAATGTGTTGCAATGAAAACTCATTTTGACTGTCGCGAACCGGAAACCACTGAAGCACCCTGCCTTGGTCCGTTCCGACCATTAAGGAGTAATCGCCCAGTAAAAAACGAATCACCGTGGGGGATTCACTGTTTTTTCTATTGTCGCTTCTCTTCGCACTCTCACTCTTTTTAACTAACTCAACCCGCTGCAATAACGCCGGCGACTCGGCATTCGACAGGTCATAATAATCCGTCAGGCCGCTTTGGGAGATGACATACAGGTTGCGTCCGCTGCCATCCAGCATCAACCAGCTGGGATCAATGGTTGACGTCAATCCGACCGATGTACTCTCTTCTAAGGTAGTGGTATCACTGAACATCGAGGTGGTTTTTGAAAAAGTTTTAATCAGTAACAGTGACGCACCACGCGCTTTAAAGACCACCCGAACCTCATCGCCTAAGGATTTAACGGTTAACTTATCTATGGCCGAGTCGCTGAGTTGCAGAACTTCCTCCCCATAGGGATAGGTAATTTCAGTCGTGACAAGACGCTGGTCGTTCGGATAGCTGATGCGATAACCATACTTGGCTAACAAAAGACCGCCGTCTGATAAACCAAACGCGAGTAAGTTTTGCAGCGCATTCACCACGGTAAAACTGGTGATCGTCCGTCCTTCCAGTGGCAATATTTTAGACAACTGAACCTCGCCATCGGCCAAGTTAAAACCAATCAATCCTCCCGATTCTGTTACTCTTAAATCCGAGGTTTGATACTCATCAACCCCATAATAAAGCGTTTTCTCGGTCTGACCGCCGGGCAACTCATAGCGTTGTTTCTGCTCAATCGTCGCCGGTAAAAATAGAGGAATAACGACATATAATAGAAAGAACATGATGAGCAATACTGAAAAAATGACGCCAATGCCGCCAATGGAAACGCCCCATTTAACCAGTAAATTTTTTCTATTTCGGTACTTGGTTCGTTTTGCAAATGCCGAGTCTGTAAAGGCACTCGTTAATGACGAATGCGCTTTTTTATCAATCAATCTGTCCATAGGTTAACGGGTCTCTTAAGCGTGTCGGGACCGCACGGGTTTGATTTTCAACGGTTTAATCATCAGCGAATAATCTGTCAATGGCTGATCATTAAACCTTAACCATCGAGCTTGAAGACTCGATTGCTTGCGGTGCATTTAAACTTCACAAAAGTATAAACAGCCACTATGACAAGCCTGTGACAATACCGTCCGTAAAATTATTTTCCTAACCCTGCTTTGTCACAAAACCGTCACCTTTCTCCAAAATAATTCGGGCAAGTCGTCCGTGCAGATCCAATATTGCGCCCAACACCCTCTCTAAAAGCACCAAAAGAGTGCAAAGCACCGTAATAGCCAAGATCGACAACGCGGACTTAGGCGTAAAACCCGATAAAAATAAGTAAAAACATATAAAATTCAACACCTTAAGCCACCTTTAGAAATAGTTGGAATTCTGGCACGTTTCAAGCTAATATCACAGGCGATCCCGTTGTCTTGCTCAAACACCCGAAACAGATGATTCAGTTCACAATTCGAGGCCTAACACAGCGGCTTAAACCCTTTTTTATACATGAACAGCCTCAAATAAGTCATAACCAGCCTAAAAGGAACCAACATGTCCCAAGAGATTTTCGACCTAATTAAAGACAACGATGTGACGTGGGCGGATCTACGTTTTACGGACACGCACGGCAAAGAGCACCACGTCACCATCCCTGCGTCGGCGATTGATGAAGATTTCTTTACGGACGGTGAAACATTCGACGGCTCTTCAATTGCAGGTTGGAAAGGGATTCACAACTCCGACATGATTCTGATGCCACAAACCGATGGCTTCGTTTTAGATCCATTCACCAACGACCCTACGCTCATTATCCGCTGCATGATTGTGGACCCGTCCAACATGGAGTTTTACGAGAAAGATCCGCGTGGGATTGCAAAGAAAGCCGAAGCGTATCTAAAGTCGACCGGCATCGCAGACACTGCCTTTTTTGGCCCTGAACCTGAGTTTTTTATCTTTGACGACGTACGTTGGGGTTCAAGCATGGCGGGATCGTTTGTAGAGATTGATTCTGAAGAAGCCGCGTGGAACTCTAAAAAATCCTACGCGGAAGGTAATACGGGACACCGTCCGGGCATTAAAGGCGGTTACTTCCCTGTCCAACCCGTTGACCAACTGCATGAAGTACGTGCGGATATTTGCGCCATGGCCGAAGCGATGGGCTTAAAAGTGGAAGCGCACCATCATGAAGTCGCCACCGCTGGTCAGTGTGAGTTAGCAGTGGCGGGCAATACCTTGACGGCGAAAGCCGATGAAGTTCAAGTTTTAAAATACGTGGTGCACAACACCGTTCACGCGCTTGGTAAAACCGCGACCTTTATGGCGAAACCGATTGTGGGTGACAACGGTTCCGGAATGCACATCAACGTCTCTCTTTCTAAAGAGGGCAAAAATATTTTTGCAGGTGACGTTTATTCCGGACTTTCTCAAGAGGCGATCTGGTTTATCGGCGGTTTAATCAAGCACGCCCGTGCCTTAAATGCCTTTACCAACCCGGGCACAAATTCTTATAAACGTCTGGTGCCTGGCTTTGAAGCACCGATTTTACTGGCATATTCGGGCTCAAACCGCTCAGCGTCGATTCGTATTCCTTACGCCCCCTCGGAGCGCGCACGTCGTGTAGAGTTACGTTTCCCCGATCCAACGGCCAACCCTTATTTGGCGTTTGCCGCCTCAATGCTGGCAGGATTGGACGGCATTCTCAATAAGATTGACCCCGGTGCGCCGTCTGAAAAAGACCTCTACGACCTTTCTCCAGAAGAGGAGGCGACTTACACCAGTCTGTGTGCCTCTTTAGATGAAGCCTTGGAAGCCTTGGACGCCGACCGCAGTTTCTTAACCGACAGCGGTGTATTCACCGACGAGGCGATTGACTCTTACATCAAGTTAAAAATGGAGCACGTCACCAAACTGCGCGCGACAACGCACCCAGTCGAGTTCGAGCTTTATTACTCAGCATAATTAAACCTGACTCACCTCAGCCGACTTAATCATAAAACCAAAAAAACCGCTTACCTGCGGTTTTTTATTTATTTTCATATCTTTTTATTTATTTTATTAGCCAAGGCCTAGCCTTATTTTATGACCAGGCCTGGTCATAATGAGGTGTGTAGCTGAAAATGAACCCCTCTGTTTCGATACAGTTTTTGGCCGAAAACCAGTGCGTTTATGTAAGCAAGACAACGCTTTCTAATAGTTTTTTTAACAACGTTTTAGAGTTTCTTTCAACTCTTCAATACCCTCAGCCGTTCGTCCTTTATTGTCCGTCACTCAACATCAGTTTATGCCAAATAGATTGCACCGCTTGCCGCTGGGGCTGGTAACAACTGCTCTCGACCAGTGGGTTTTCATTTTGCAACGCTAAGCGGTGGTATTTGGAGCGATAGGTTTGATACGCCTGCAGCAGATTGTCGGTCTCTGTTTGGGTCAAAAGCCCTGCGACCGCAATCGCTTCTAGAATTCGGAGATTATCACTGTAAACACACAGTGCAGGGTAATGGTGCGCGTAGGCCAGCACTAGAAATTGCGCGATAAACTCAATATCAACAATACCGCCTCGCCCTTGCTTTAAATCAAACAGCGTCTCACTGCTTTTATCCAACTCATCCTGCATCCGTTGGCGCATCTCCACCACTTCGGTTCGCAAAGGTTCAATTGGACGTTCTTGACAGAGAAATTCACTCTTAAAGGTATTAAACGCCGCCCTCGACTCGGCATCGCCGACAATCGGTCGCGTGCGCACAAACGCCTGATGCTCCCATGTCCAGGCTTTATTTTCCAAATAATTTTTATAGCCTTCAAAGTCGACGACGATAAGACCGGAAACGCCATTCGGACGCAGACGGGTATCCACCTCGTAGAGAATCCCTGTTGGCATCAAAGTGGTCACCAGGGAGATAATTTTCTGCCCCATGCGCACAAAATAGATGGCGTTATCCAACACTTTGCCGCGCTTACCACTTTGGCTCTCCCTGCCTTGTTCAGCCATGTCGCCCGTGGTTTCCGTCAAATTTTTAACCTCAGGACTTACCGCTTGATCGCTTGAGCTTAAGCCCTCATAGACAAACACAATGTCTAAATCCGAGCTGTATCCAAACTCGATTCCGCCCACTTTTCCATACCCCAGCACCATAAACGGGTTACGCTGCGACCCCTCAAGCATTCCGCCCGGCAAACCGCTGCGCTCTTTCATCAAACGCCAGGCAAATTCGACCACTGAATTCAGTGCCGCTTCGGCAATCCACGTCAGATAATCACTGACTTTAATGACCGGAACACGTCCCATGATGTCCGCAGCGGCGACTCTAAAGACTTGAGCGTGTCGCCATTGGCGTATTTGATCCATAAACAGCTCTTCGTCTTGTCCGGTGCTCTCAAGCAGCTCTCGCGTTTCTCGCTGCAAGTCGGACGCATCCAGTGGCGTGTAAAGGGTTCGTTCGTCCAACAACTGATCCAGTAAAGCGGGATATTTAACCAGCATATCGGTTAACCAGGCACTGACATCACAGAGCTTAACCAGATGTGCTAAGGAGGTTGGGTTCTCTTTTAACAACACTAAATAGACGCTGCGTTTTGCAATGGATTCAATCACCGACAACACACGCTTTAGGGTTTGCTCACTGTACTCAGGCTTAAGAACCTCTTGCATCAGCAGTGGCATGGTCGCATTTAATCGCAAAGTGCCCTCTCTGCCCAACGTTTTCACTACCCGGCTCTCTTTAAACTCTTTTAGAACTTTTAAAAACAAGCTTGCTTTGTCATCAGGCAACGCCAGCGCGTTCATTTCTGCTACTTCGTCTAACTCAGAAAACCATAGGTCAGACAGATGATCCTGCGCTTCCCCCCCCGCCTCTTCGGCAAAAACGTCCTCAAACTGCGCTTGTACAAACGTTAAATGCTGATCCAATACTTGAGTAAAGACCGCGTAATCTGCAAAACCCATGGAGTTGGCCAACATCAACTGTTGATGAGGCTCGGCGGGCAAAGCGTGGGTCTGTTTATCCCGCCACTCCTGCAGTCGGTTTTCGGCACGCCTTAAGAAAAAGTAGGCGTCACGCAACCCTTGCTGTGTTGTTGGTTCCATAAAACCATGTGCTTCTAATGCGTCTAAAGTGGTGAGCAACGACCGACTTTGTAAGGCCTTGTCACGCCCCCCATGAATCAGTTGGAACACCTGCACAATAAATTCAATCTCTCGAATCCCTCCCCGTCCGAGTTTAATATTGTGCTCCATGCCTTTTTTCTTTACCTGTGCGCTAATCATTCGCTTAAGCTCGCGTAACGACTCCATGGCGCTGAAGTCGATGTAACGACGATAGATAAACGGTCGCAGAATATCAAACAGATGCCTGGCATCAGCGGAATCGCCCGCCATCACTCGAGCTTTGACTAAGGCGTAACGCTCCCAAGCTCTGCCGTGTAACTCATAATACCGTTCTAAACTGGTAAAGGTTACCGCCAATGGACCGGCGTCCCCAAAAGGACGTAAGCGCATATCGACTCGGTAGACAAACCCTTCGCCGGTCAGCTCGGTGAGCGATTTATTAAGCGCCTGGCCTAAACGGATAAAAAACAGGTCATTAGTGATGGTGCGTTTGCCGCTACTCTCTTCATTAAAGCGAGTTTCTCCGCCTTCTGGGTAGGCAAAAATTAGATCAATGTCCGATGAGAAATTCAGCTCTTGACCGCCTAACTTGCCCATG
>CAZVPH010000068.1:0-4237 GCA_964628125.1 uncultured Thiosulfatimonas sp.
CCCGATCCGAATATTGCAGGGGAGAACATTAACGTCTATGGCAATGCGAGTTGGCAAAACAGAGGCGTCGAACTCGAAATAAAAGGCCGATATAAAGCCTACGGCTACGAAGTGGGGTTAAGCAAAGTGGACCCGGGCGCAACTCCCAGTGGGGTGGTCAACGTTCCCAAAGAGCTACTGCGCGCCCGTGCCTATTACCACGGCCCAGTCTGGACGGTGGATATGGGCGCACGCAGCATGGATAAATACTACACCGCCAACAAAGCTGGCAGTGGATTTGCAGGCGACTTTGTCACCTACGACGCAAGCGTTGGCCGTCATTTTAAAACCACGGGTGCAACCCATAAAGTCAGTCTGTACGCTAAAAACGTGACCGATGAAAAGTACGAAACCATGTATGGATTTCCAAATGAAGGTCTAAGTTACGGAGTGGATTATCGTGTTCAATTTTAAAGTGTTCAATTTACGACCAGGCCTGGTCAAACGTTACCAGGCCTGGTCAGTGACCGAAAAACGTCACCAACAACGATTCGTCGGTGTGTGTGCTGTAACGCTCATGAGCTTTATCAGTCTGCCTGTGGCCAGTGTGGCGGCCGACAGCGCACCAACGGCAGAATCTCCCGGGTCGGTTAACGCCAGCAATTGCGTGCTGGGCGAGGCACCGCAACGAGTGTATGCCGCGAACCCCATTGTCACCTATCTTATGATGGCGATGGCGCCCGAGAAGTTAGTGGGATGGAATTTCCCACCGCCGGCACAAGCCCAAGGGATTTTTCCAAAAGAGAGTTTTGCGAAACCGGTTATTGGTGGCTGGTTTGGCCAAGGTCGCTCACCCAATATGGAAGAGCTGGTGCGCGCACGGCCCGACTTTATGTTGATGTCCGGCGCGACGGTGCACACCGACCAGCAAACAGCCCTCCATAAAATGGGCATTCCCGTCTGTACATTGAAGTTAGAGACCTTAGAGGATTATCCACAGGATATTCGACAATTGGGCGTTTGGTTGCAGCAATCCGAGCGCGCTGAAGCACTGGCTAAAGACATGGAGCAACGGCTGGAGAGTTTGGCAAAAAACCGCGCTGCGTTAGATGCATTGGGGTTGAAAAAGACCGTATTTTACGCCGAATCCAACAGCGGTCTGGCCACGGAGTGTCGTGGCTCTATTCACTCGCAATCGTTGCCATTGGCCGGCGCCTTAAACCCTCATAATTGCCCGAATGTTTCGACCAAACAGGGTCAGTTTGGGCGGGTGGATATCAATTTTGAACAGTTGCTCCGTTACAATCCCGATGCGATTGTCACGCAAGAAATTGGTTTTTATGAGCAGGTTTACCGTAATCCTAAATGGCAATCCTTAAAAGCTGTGCAGAACCGACAGGTATTTTTTATGCCACAAGTTCCCTATCGCTGGATGGACAGACCCCCGACTTTTATGCGTGTTCTAGCCGCGCAATGGTTGATGACCAAACTCTACCCCGAGCAGGAGCTTTACGACATGGCAGCTGAAACCAAAGCGATGATACAGCTCTTCTTTAAAACCGAGCTGACGGCAGAGCAAATAGAGGCTATTTTACAAGGAGACATTGTCGATGAACGCAGATAACCATAGCCGTAAAAACGGAAGTGTCCCGCTTCAAACCGAATGCAACGAAGCTGTGACACCCCAGCAACCGAGCTTAGGCGTAATGCTGCACATTACACCACAAGGTGAGCAGAGCCCAGCGCAAACCTACACGGAATTTACCGAGCTGGTGCAAGCGATTGAAGGCATTGGTTTTGATGAGGCATGGGTGACCGAGCACCACTTTACACCGCACAGTTTGACACCTTCACCGCTGTTGATGATGGGGCATTTTTTGGCGCACACTCAAACGTTAAAATTAGGCTCGGCGGCGGTTTTAATTGGCTTTCATAATCCGATTGAAGTCGCTGAACAGTTGGCGGTTTTAAACACGCTGCACCCAAATCGACTGCTGTGCGGTTTTGCCAAAGGTGGCCCTTTTGAGTCGCAAAATGCCGCTTTCAAAGCTAACAGCGAGCTCTCTCGTGAACGGATGGAAGAGGCCGTGCCTGCTTTGTTAGGGTTGCTTAACTCTGAAAAAGACCCGGAAAAAAATCTCGAAAAAGATCTCGAAAAACACCCTGACACCACTCAAGATCAACCCTCACCGCATACTCATCAAGGCAAGCATTATCAGTGGCAAGGGGTTGCGTTGCACCCGCACACGGTAATGCCAAGTTCTCGGTTTTTACTGGCCACGTCTCACCCAAGCAGCGTGCGTTTGGCGGCTGAAAACGACTTGGGGTTGATGGCGGCTCAGTTTTGGAGTCAAGACAAAATTGCCGAAAATATTCAGCAGTATCAGCAAGCCCACTCAAAAGGCGATGCGCCCGATATGATGGCCGCACGCGGTCTGTTTATTGATGACGATCCAGTCGTGGCTCGTGAAAAAGCTCTGGCGCATATCCACGCTTTTCGCACTCAAAAATCGCAACTTTGGGGGCAGCACAAAGGCCCTATGCACAATATGGACGACGATCAAATGCTCAGTCGAGCGCTCTGCGGCACGGTGGAGCAGGTGCGTGCACAAACCCACGCGCTGCTGGCTTTAGGCGTGACCCGTTTGGGCTTGAATCCTTTGACCACGCAGCATGAGTGTCGTCTGCTGCAATTAGAACGATTTTACGAAGAGGTCTGGTCAGACATCGTCGTTCAAACGGATAAACAGAACGCTGAAAACAAGCCTGAAAACCGTGTTGGAAGCGGACTTAAAAGAGCCTTTGCATGAACCGAAAGAGTGTCAGAGGTATAAAGGCCTCGTCTGTTACGAGCGCACTTACGGCGGCGGATCAATTGAATGCAACGCCAGAGTCAGAAATGAAGACAGAAACCGGGTCAAACAATCGACCAGGCCTGGTCGCTCACGGTGTGGGGACCGATATTCAGCCCAGTAACAAATCGAACGCTAAGGCCCGTGATGCTCAAACAGTCAAAACGCAAGAAAGCAGAGTCCAAGCCCGCGAAACCGACGCCCGTAAAACACAAGTCGCTGCAAGCCCTCGGCGCGTGCTAGTCAGTTTAAGCTTGTTGCTGTTTGCTTCCGCGCTGTTTTCACTCACGCTTGGCCGTTATGATTTTGCACCCCTGGGCAGTTTGTTCGAGCTGTTTAAGCATTGGGGCTGGTTTGAAGGCCAGGCCGACCCAATTGTGATCAGTTTACTGGTCGATGTACGATTGCCGCGAGTCATTGCCGCCATCATGATTGGTGCCGCCTTGGCGGTGGGCGGTGCCGCATTTCAAGCGCTGTTTATGAACCCTCTGGTGTCGCCGGGCATTTTAGGGGTTTTATCCGGCGCTGCTTTTGGCGCCGCCTTAGGCATTTTGTTCTTTGAAAGTCTGTGGATGATGCAGCTGCTGACGTTTATTTTTGGTTTAGTCGCAGTGGGCATTGCGCTGTTGTTAGCCAGAGGGGAACTGCGTAACAACATGATTGTGCTGGTGTTGGGGGGCATGATTTCAGGTGCACTCTTTACGGCTTTTTTATCCATCATTAAGTACGTCGCCGATCCCTACAGCAAATTGCCCACCATTACCTATTGGCTTATGGGCTCTTTGGCGAACATTCAAACGGATCTGCTTTATTGGATCTTACCGTTTGTGTTGCTGGGCATTTTGCTGCTCAGCGTGCAAGGACACGTGTTGAATGTTTTAAGTTTGGGCGATGACGAGGCGCGTAGTCTGGGCATTAACGTCAACGCCAAACGCATTTTAATCATTGTACTGGCGACATTTTTGGGCACCATGACCGTCACTTTAGGCGGCATGATTGGCTGGGTCGGCTTGGTGATACCGCATTTGGCGCGACTGTTTTTAGGCGCCGACAATCGTTTGCTGTTGCCTGCATCGGCTCTGTTGGGGGGACTTTATCTTTTGTGGGTCGACAACTTGGCGCGCCTGGCCATCAGCATTGAGATCCCACTGGGAATTTTAACTGCGTTGATCGGTTTGCCGGTCTTTGCTTGGGCGCTTAAAAACGCCAAAAAACGTTGGTAATCAGTAACGATTAAACATCGTCCAGCACGATCAGATCACTCAAGATGGACGCTCAAAGGTGCTGTGATGGAAACTTTAATGCGCCCTGAGCTCAAGCTTAATCAAATTCAATATAACGTTGTACAAAATAACGTTGTACAAATTAACGTTGTACAAATTAACGTTGTACAAATTAACGTTGTA
>CAZVPH010000068.1:4337-8021 GCA_964628125.1 uncultured Thiosulfatimonas sp.
CGTTGTACAAATTAACGTTGTACAAATTAACGTTGTACAAATTAACGTTGTACAAGTTTATAACATTGTAAAAAAAACAGCAGTTTGCACCAACGCTTAACGTGACGGCAGGCGCAATCAAAAGGATTCACACTATGAACTCAAACCCAGGCTTAGATTCAACCTCAACCGACCTTCCTCTTGACGAACAAGAGCCCGCGAACAACTCTGACAGTTCAGGTAATACTGCTAATGCTCAGGCCGCTAAAGAAAGTCACAGCACGCCTTGTTTGGCGATGCATCGCAGTGGCTTTCCTGACGCGCCGTTTCCGCCACAGGATCTTTATCAACGATTAGGTGAAGCCAAGATTGCCGCGGTGATTCGTCGTCAACACGAACTGATGTGGCACAGCGACATAAGAACGGTTTTTGGTTCAGATCCAGTCGCTTTTGAACGCATTATTACCCACAGTGTGCATTATTTTATTGAAATGTTTGGTGGCCCCAAACTGTTTACCAGCGAACGGGGCGAACCCCGATTAGGCCGACGTCACAAACACCTGCAACTGACGCCATATCATCGCGACGTTTGGTTGAATGCCATGCGCCAAGCGTTGCAAGAAAACGCTGTACCGCAGAAGATATCCGAACTGATTTGGCAATGGGTCGTGCCACTTTCCATGCGGTTCTTGTCGCCCAGAATCAAGGTCGAAGAGCTGTCGAATGCACCGTTTATGACCGACAACACTCACACGACGACAAACAACCCAGTAAACCAAGGCGTGGTGCATGATTAATATCCGAGGATTGGCCGCAAAACAGGGCGCAGAAACCGTGTTTAACGGCATTGATTTACAGCTTAAACAGGGGGATGTCATCAGTCTTTTAGGCCCCAATGGTTGTGGTAAAACCACTTTAATGCGCACCATTTTAGGCTTGCACCCAAAAACGCAAGGTTCGGTAGAGATTGAGGGCAAATCGCTTGAGAAGACCTCCGCGAAAGCCCTTTCTAAAATCATCAGTTATGTGCCGCAGTATCATCGCTTGGCGTTTGGTTATCCGGTGTTAGACATTGTCTTAATGGGCGTTTTAGCCGGCCATTCCGAATGGGCGCTGCCCACCGCCGCGCAAAAAGATCAGGCGTTGCGGGCGTTGGAAACTTTAAACATCGCTCATTTGAGTCAGCGACCTTACACGGAACTCTCCGGAGGACAACGCCAGCTAGTGCTCATCGCGCGGGCTTTGGCGCAAGATACGCCCTATATTTTTTTGGATGAACCCACCAATGGTTTGGATTACGGCAATCAATTAAAGCTGTTAGAGAAAATCAGTGTGCTCGCCAGTGATCAACGTTGTATTTTAATGACCACCCACCATCCTGACCACGCATTATGGGTCGCCAATCGGGTGATTGCCATGCAACAGGGCGCACTGATTGAAGACGGCACGCCCGAATCGGTGGTGACTCCGCAGATTTTGGCCTCGCTCTATGATTTAAACATTGAACAACTGCAAGCTTTTTCAAGACCACACGACAAGGCAGATTCAATCACGCCGGCAGCTCAGTCGGTGTGCCGGTCGGTTGAAGCGCACACTGACAGAACGGCAGAGTTTTTAAAACAGGCGCATGGCTAATCTTAATCGAATCAAAAGTCACCAGGCCTGCTCAGTTTGAGATTGTGTGCTAGAGCGGTGTGCAGAGATCTGGTGACGCGCTGTGGTTATTTCACGTAACAAGTTGGCGTAACCGTTGAACGCCACTCTCCAATAAATCTAACCACGCGGCTAGTTAACCAAGCAGTGCTAAGTTAATTTAGGTCTATATCTGCTTAGTATGGTTGATTGTGATTGAGTACGGTTGAGTTCGGTCTAGTTCGATTTAGTTCGATTTAGTTCGGCCTAGTTCGGTTTAGTCCAGTTGAATTGAAATCTCTTTAATTTCTCTTTAAGTTCGATTCAACTTCAAACCCACTAACTCAAGTCAAAATTTACATTAAGGTCACATCTAATATTAAGGTCAACAACATGAGTCAACAGAAGAGCAAAGGTGAGTTAAACAGTCATCCGGTACAACCGCCCAGTTTTGCGTCGGCGAAAGCCAGGCGCGCTGCTTTAAGTCAATCGGGCTGTCCAGTGCACTTGCCTAAATTTGGCAGCGCAACGCCACCCACCGTTGAGGCGATGCATGATGTTCTCTATCCTGCCGTGCCTTTTCCGAGCAATCGGGTGTTTGCCGTTGCAGGAGAAGCTAAAATACGCGAGTTGGTCGGTTATCATCATGATTTACTGCGGATCAGCCCGGTGAAGCATCTGTTTGAATCCACCGACCTCAAGTTTGCGCGTTTGGTTAAACGCACCGCCGATTTTTTTGTTGAAATGTTTGGTGGCCCCGCCTACTTTACCCCTGAGCAGGGCGCGCCCAATTTGCGAACTCGGCACTTTCCGTTCACGATTTCTGAAAAAGATCGCTTAGTGTGGTTAGACCGTTTTGAACAAGCGCTGGTGGAGACTGAGTTTCCAGCCCAGAGCTATGAAGAGGTTTGGAACTGGGTCGAACCCTTGTCGATTCGCATGATCAACCGTCGAACCACCACCCATGAAGTTGAGCGACTTGAGTATCAGACGCGCGCACGCCTCACTGCGGTCGCCAATATTGCGTCGTCCAATGCGCCGTCGCATCGGGTGTGAATCGCGACCTACGTTGAATCAAAGGTGGGCTGACTGGAGCGGTGGTGAGACGTTTGATGCTGGGCGTTTGTTTAGAGAGGTTAAGTGTTTTGTCTAAAAAAACCAACCCGTTGAGCCAAGCCGTTGAATATCAAGTTATTGAATATCAAGTTATTGAATATCACGCCATTGAAAATCGATTTAACTTGATAATCGCATAGAGTTTCAACCCAATCGGCACGCCTGCATAGAGCATTAAGAGCGCCCAGTTTGGGTCGCCATTCAGCTGATCGACCCACTCGATCGTCGGCAGGGAAATCCCGACGGCGACCGCGAGTGATAATTTCGTGAGCATTCCCCAAATGCCAAAGAGTAAGCCCGTGTTTTGTGGGTTTTTTGAGGAAACGGATTGCGTAATATCCGCTTGCATCGAGGCCGGCAGCGCCAAATCAATCCCTAAACTTAATCCCGTTAAAATGCTGATCAACAAAAACCCATAAAAATCTCCAGCTGAGAGCCAAAAAACACCGGTAAAACAGAGGCTGGCAAATGCCATTGAAAGTTGCCAGGTTTTGGCTTTGCCTATTTTTTTTGACAACCTAAGCCAAAACGGCAATGCCATCAAACCCGCCAGAAAATAGACCACTAAAAACAGCCCTTTATCTGCATCCAGCTGGAGATAATCAGCCACAAAGATTAAAAACAGTGTCGCCGGTAGGGCATTTGCTAAGTTATTTAAAAAATAAATGGGCATGATATCAAACACAGCGGGTTCTGATTTCCAAAGCGTTTTCAGAGTACGCCAGGGCGCTTGAACATCCGAACTGTGAGATATAAACGGCAGCTGTTTGACGTTAAAAAGCAATGCCATGCCCAAAAAAAACAGGCCGGTCAGCAACCAAAAAAGCAGGCTGTAAAACTCAATCTGCTCAATGTCTAACGCCAATGCAAACGGCACAATTAATACCGTTAACACCCCGAAAATCGCCCATCCCTCTCGAGACGCGGTTAATAGCGACTTTCCAAAATCGTGGCGAG
>CAZVPH010000069.1:0-7959 GCA_964628125.1 uncultured Thiosulfatimonas sp.
TAAGCGGTCGTTGCAAGGGTTGTCGGTAAAGGATGTGGAAAATGTGTTGATCGCTTTTGAGGACACACCGTGGTAAATCCTCACTTAAAACAGGTGGTTTACATGCCTTCGACTCCGCTGAATATACTTCTCAGTATTGTGCACGCTCGACAATTTCAATCTCAGCAACAGGCAACGCTCTGGTTTATCGACCAAAAAATGAGTGCAGAAGAGTCGCCGTATTTTCGAGCGATTCAGCAGTGGAGTCAATCGCCTTTTCATACGGTAGAGTTCAGCCGTGGAGATGCGACGGGCAAAGATAAGTTAAAGCAACGTCGTCAGGTCTTTCAAAAAATTCAAGAGTATCACGCTCGCATCCCGGTAGACATAGTGGTTACAGGCAGTGATCGTCGCGTCGAGTTTCAGTTTCTAATGCAGTTGATTAAGCGTCACAATGCAACGGCGCAAGGCTGGTATCTGGATGATGGGCTTTACTCCTACGCCGGACGCCCCTCGTTTTGGTTAAAAGATGGTGTCGATCGTTGGCTAAAAAAACTGGTCTATGGCGTTTGGTGGGAAGAGCCAATCACGGTTGGCGCTTCGGCGTGGATTGACCAGGCCTGGTTGTTTGTGCCTCTAGCGGCGGTGACTCAGTTACGCCATAAAGCTCTACATAGGTTTGAAGTAGAATGGTTTAGAGACCCTGCAATTCAAGCCTTTAGCCTTCAAGTCTTAAGTGAGTTTGGGGCAGATAAAAAGTATTTAGAACGATTACAACGCATTGAAGTCCTGGTTTTAACGCCGCATCCGAGCGATATTGTACAAATGCCAGGTTATATTTTGCGTCTGGAAACGCTGTTACAACAACTTCAGGTTAGAGGGGCGGTTGTCGGTGTTAAGCCTCACCCGAAAAGTGCAAGTACGGATGTTTTTGGCTGGGGAAGTCGTTTTGACGTCTGGATGATTCCGCCCACCTTGGCTTTTGAATTTGTGCTGCCTCTGTTAAGTGCATCGGTACAGGTAGTCGGGGATATTGGAACATCGGTTTTAACTGCCAAATGGCTGCGTCCGGACATTGATGCCGGCGCTGTTTTGAATCCAGAAAGTTCATACGAACAAGGTTTTGAAGCCATTTTAAAAACTTTAGATGTGGCCGTCTATGCCGACTATCAATGGGTTGGGGTGGAAAGAAATGTCTAAACAAGTTGATGTGTATCTGGTCGCTTCCCCGTTGCATTTTTTTTGGGCGTTTGCCTTGGCATCACGATTTTTAGAACAGCGTGAGAGTCATCTTGTCTTAATCGACCAATATACGGATAAACCGCTTAATCTTTGGACGTATTTAACTCCGGAGAACACGCCGTTTGCTTCGCAACAGAGGCTGGAGGGACGAGAGCTATCTGGCTGGTCTAAACTGCAAAATCGACGCAAACAGTTTCAGTGGGCGCACTCCTTTGTAAACTGCAATGAGATTACGACAGTTTGGATTGGGAATGACCGGAGTGTTCTCGGACAGTGGTTTATAATGCAAGCCAAGCAAAAAAATAAAGCGTGTGTCGCATGTTATATGGACGACGGCGTCTTCTCATATTTAGGTCGTTCGGCCTCCAAAAGCATTTCAGAGCGTTATCTGGACGCCTTTTTTAAAAAACTTGTGTATGGGTTTTGGTACGATTCGCCGATGACTGTGGGCGTGAGCAAATGGATTGATGAGGCCTGGGTGATGTACCCCCAGCAGGTTAATGCGCTGCTTCACTCCAAAATGTTGGTCGATATTTATCCAGACAATCAAGGTTTTAAAGCGATCACAGGCCTGGCAAAAGAGCTTGTAGCGAACGCGCACGTTTCTTTAAGGCAATTGACGGAACTGGACATTTTAATCACTCTGCCAAATCAGACGTTGTTTTCAAAGGTGGCAAGCTATGAAGAGGCTATGGGCCGCTTGTTACAAGGTCTTCAAGCGAGTGGACTTAAAGTGGCGTTGAAATATCACCCTTCGGCCGGCGAAAATGATCCTTTGAGGTTTAAAGAGAAAGGTTTTTGGTTATTACCAAGCGCCGTCAGTTTTGAGATGTTTCTGCCTTTTTTGAAAAACTGCACCCTCATCGGCGATATCTCTACAACCGTTTTATTGGCTAACTATGCCAATAGCGTAAAACAAGTGCTAATCGTCAAGTTAACCAACGACCATTCCATTCAAGAGATGATTCAGCTCTGTCAAAGATTATCAATTCAAGTGTTGGATCTCAAGCAAGCATCCACGCTCACTCTTTTTTTAGAGGAATTGTCGCAAGCAAGTTTGGTGAAAAGGCTTGATGATGTCTAGTAGAAGTGAGCAAGACGGGTTGTGGACTAAGATTAAACAGTGGCGCTTTAAGTTGACGCGTCAGTTCGGATTGTTTTTTGCCAATCGCCAACGTGCCAGAGCTCCAAGAGAGGGGATTACATTTGGCTCATTAAGTGCGCTTAGAAAAAAACGCCAGAAAAGTGGCCTCCAAAAAGGAGCGGATCGAGTTTTGACCGACGTTCAAATAGGGCAGATTGCCAAGCGGTTTAAAGATCAACGCTTACTTAAAGCGCTGGAGTTCTCAGCTGAACAAGTTTTGGACTGGGACGGTTTAAAAGATTTTTCGGAAGTTGTGCGCTTTACCGGTGATCACAAAGCTTATGAGCAAGCCATTAAACAGTTTGATGACGACGTAACTTTGCTCTCGTATCGAGAGGCAACGCATTGTTGCTTTATTGGTTCAGGGCTTGGACACGGCACTCTAAATGCTTATCGAAAAATTGAACAAGAAGACATTTTTTACTTTGAAAAAATCTATTTAAATGAAAGTGATGATCTGGTTCATTTACAGTGGTTTGAGAAATATTGTCGTCCACTTTTAAACGCAGAGTGCATTCGCGTCCCAAAAATACTAAAAATGCATGAGGGCGGACAGATTACTGCTGTGTATTTTGAGTTTTTTACCGATCCTTTAGACAACTGTTCGCAAGTACTCGAACGGGTTATCAATGTTGCCTTCTCTCTTTATGAGCTCCCTCTACCAAAGCTCTCAGAAACTCGTGCTGAAATCTACCAGTTTGAACGGATAGAGATTTATAATGCGTGTTTTGAACACGCTCAAAAACTTTTAGAAAACGCGGGGGGTGAAAAGGGTTTGTCATTAAAATCGATGGCGTCGATTGTTAAGGACCTGCCGCACCAAATCACTCACGGTGATTTGCATGGTAAAAACATGGGGAAACCCAATGTTGTAATTGACTGGGATCGTGCCGGTGTTTACCCCTTGGGGCTCGACATCGCTTATGCGTTAAGCAATGAGTATCACTTAATTGATCTTGACGGTTTTTATGACGTTTTAGAGCTTCAGTGTCGCAGACGTGTGGGAGAGAAAAACTGGCCTGCGTTTAGGTTTTCATGCAGTTATTTTGCGTTATTGTTCTATACCCGTAAGCTTGGCAGTAAAGTGAATGAAAATCAGCTTCAATGTTTGTATAGCAAGTTGCAAGAGCAAGGGGAAGAGTTGCTTGGAGCGTAAAAAGGAGGGAGGCGTGCACACGCAAAGTATGCAAGAGAGTGAGCTACCGAGCGTGGATGTCTATGTGATTAAAACACCAAGACAATGGTGGCTTGCACAAGGTATCTCAGAGCACTTAAACAAGCCAGCGGTCATGGTTCTCTCGGAAGGGTTTAAAGGAGCTCACTTACTCAAAGAGATTATAGAGTCTCAGGTTGAAACACGATTCGTGAAAGTTTTCTGGGTGCCAGGTAAGTTGACCGGCCAAGAGAAAAGCTGGTTTTTAGCAACACTTCATAGACGTTTAGAGTGGCGCGGCGTTCGTAATCAGCTTAATGCGTTGTTGAAAGAATTTCGAGTTAATAAAGTGTTTACTGCGAATTTAGCTTCTTTACCGATACAATACTTACAGACGTCTTTAGAGTCTGTGCCATTTCATGTTTTAGACGATGGGTTAGAGAGTTACCAGTACAAGTATGTAAAGCCAAAGAATAAGCTCTCATTAATTTATTCGCGTTTGAAATACGGCTTTAAAGTTAAGTCAGCAAGCTCTGACTCCATTTTTCCGTTCTACACAGACGGTTGGTTTTTTAATTCAAAAATAGTACATAAGCGTTTCAAAACCCTGAAAATGCATCAAATACAAACAGAGTGGTTCCAAACCCCTGCGGTATTAAGAACCGGCGTGCTAGCGCTTCAAAAGTTTGGAATGGATGTGAACGCTTGGCGACAACCTAAAATTGTGTTTGTGTTTTCAACGGGTGAATTTTTAAGTGCACACTGTGCCAATTTTAACCTGAAAAGCTTTCAAGAAAAAATAGCTCGTTTTTTAACGGCACATACTGTGGCTGAGCATAAAATTTGGGTGAAATATCATCCACGAGAGAATCAGGGAGATATTTTTCAACTGGCAAGCCTGTCAAACGACCTCCGTGAAGTACCAACAACCATTCCCTTCGAGATACTTGTTGCAGGACTGCTTCCAGGAGATCTTGTCGTAGGGGAGGTTTCGACAGTTTTGTTTGATATTGCGATAAAGCGACAGGATGTGGGGGTTTGGAGCTTAGATTGCATTGAACCAGGTTCTGAAGTTTTTTATCTATTTAAGAATGCAGAGGTTCGCTTTTTTAGTTAGAGCGATCAGGTGAAACTTTTAATGCGGAGCATTGCATTAGTGAAATTTTGACGTGATATAAAAAGTAAGCATTTAGAATATAGAAACGATATTTCTACTAGTCATTTTTTAGGAAAAAAATTGATGAAAATAAGGCGTGAATGATGGAACAAGGGTTACCAAAAAGAGTAGAACTAGTTGGGTTTTTGCTCATTTTCCTGGCTTTTTTAACACTGTTTTTCAATGAACTATTTGGATTTGAGGGGGTGTTCGCGTTATTACTAGCGTACACTGTTTTTATAAAGTACACGTATTTGAGAGGTGTTAAAACTCCTTTTACTAAGGCTGATAAATCCTTAGTTTTTGTTATAGGTTTTTATATTTTCATACTGTATTTGTCAAACTTTATTAATTTTTCTAATGCTAAAGAACTTGAAAGTTTCGCCAGTAAATATACAAAAGTATTTTACTTTATCGCTTTTGTTTACTTGTTTAAGTTTATTAAGTTTGATTTTTCTAGTTTTGAACTTTTTATTAAGGCCATTTCCTACTCGATTGTATTGGTGCTTATTGGGGAGGTTTATGTAAATGGATTAGGCTCACATTTAGGGGGTGAGTTTTCGAATAAAGGTACAGGAGCTTGGTTTTTCAGTTCTGTGTTAATTTCGACGTTGTTTTTAGCGGTTTTTAGTTATAAGAACCATAAAAAATCTGAAGCTACTCACTATGCTTTATTGAGCATTATTCTACTACTTATCATTATTTTTACATCCACACGAAGTATTTGGTTGTCAATTTTTGTTACCTTAGCTGTGATGTTGCCTATTTTATTAGGTTTTTATGGGATAGGTAAAACGCTTTCAAAAAAACTAATTTTTCTAATGGCCTTTGGTTTGGTTGTTGTGTTCTCCCTTGCTTTTAATAAACTAGAAACGCGGTTTGGGCAGGCTGTTTCCGATATACAGCAAATTAAAGATGGTAATTTTTACACGAGTCTTGGTTTAAGGGTAGTCATGTATGGGATGGCTGTCGATGGTTTTGTAGCAAAGCCTTTGACTGGGATTGGTGAAGTAAACTACAAGCGTGCTGTAGACAAGGTTTATCAATCAAGCATTGGTTCTATCGATGAGCTTGTATATAAAGAAATAACAAGTTTTAAACACGTGCACAATCAGGTTTTAATGGACGCTTGGATGAAAGGTGTCATTGGAGTGATCTCGCTATTGTTAATGTTTGTGATTCCTTTTATATTATTTTTCCGTCGTATTGGACGCTGCCCGCAAGGAATATTAGCTTTTATGGGAATTGCTTATTTAATAAACAGTTTTGTCTTTCTTCAGTTCGGCGCTGCTTTTAGTTACTCGCACGGTTTAATTTTCTTTTTTTTATGGTTGATACTTTTGATTTTTACAATTTCAAATACAAAGAATCATGCACCCATATTTTTAGGTTCAAAAAAAGATAAGGAAGAAGCTTAAAGCTTAGCTTTAAAGGGGTTAAGTAAATTACGGGCTACTTTCTTGGTTATGAAGTAACGCCTGCGGCATAGAGCGATGTAAGATATTTTAATTTAAGGATGTTGTATGAAGATTTTAGGCACTAAATTCTATGGTCATGACAACTCGGTGTTTTTTTTAGATACTGTGGAAAAAAAGATTTTTGCTTTGTCGAATGAAAGAGTGACAAGAATAAAACATGATCGTGCGTCAATTAAAGCAACTATAGAGGCGTACCCTTTTTTAAAAGAGGTTGACTATGTGGTCAGTGGCTATGAGCTAGAGGATAGAAGTAAATATTACTTTGAGTTGGCATGGCATGACTTTATTTACCAGGTTATTAAACCAAAATATATTAAAGCACTCGTTGAAGTTAAAAAATCTCCTCTTACAAAGATAAAAATTTTTATAAAACTTTTTGGGCGATCAAAAAAATATCACATGTGGTTACGTGACTCTTTTATATTTAAAACATTAAAGCGTCCAATGAGTTTTGATTTGGCTAGAAAGAAGATTGATAGTTACTATGCGGATCTTCTAGGTATTTCGCCATCAAAAATAGAGCATCAAGATCACCATTTGTGTCATGCGATGTCGGCTTACGCCTTTAGTCCGTTTGTTGAAGGGGAGGAGGTAATCTCATTTACATTGGACGGTATAGGAGACTTTGCTTTTTCTAAAGTATATAAGTTTACAAGCTTTAATAAGTATGAATGCCTAGGAGTGTCGACTGCGGACCCTGTTAAAGGCGGTGAGCACAAATATACTTCGATTGGATTTTTATACAGCGATTTTACAGAAGCGCTAGATTTGATCCCAAACAGTGATGAGGGGAAAGTCGAAGCCTTAGCGGCATACGCTGAAGCAGATTTAGCATTGCTTCAGCGTATGAAAGCCATGGTCTCAATTACCGGGTTGGTTATTAAGTTAAATCAGGATGAGTTCCGTATCATTTCCAGTCAGTCATTCCTGCGTCAGCAACGAAAAAACTTGGGGGATAAAGTTTTTTCTGCCACAGTTCAAACTTGGCTAGAGGACGTTGTCGTAGACTACCTTAATCGAGTACATGAGCAAACAGGCATTACCAAAATATGTTTCTCGGGCGGTGTTTCTGCAAATATTATTATGAGCTTAAATGTCTACGAAAAGACAGCATTTAAAGAAATTTATGTTTTTCCGGCCATGGGAGATGATGGCGTCGCTGCTGGTGCAGCTATTCTAAAAGCAGTTGAAAGTAATGAAGATGTTTCCTGGTTAAAAGAACGAGTGATGCCTTATTTTGGAGATTCGTTTAGCTCGGAACAAGTGCTGAAAGTTTTACAGGATAGAAGCACAGAGGTTTCATTTGAAGACTTAGGCTCGAGTTGGCCAGAGATTGCGGCTAACTCTGTTGCTAATAATAAAGTAATCTCATTGTTCCATGGGCGAGAAGAGTACGGGCCGAGAGCATTAGGTAATCGAAGCATTGTTGCTAACCCTACTGACCCTGATGTGACTCGTAGGATTAACTCGACTGTAAAAAGACGTCCTGATTACCAACCTTTCTGTCCATCAATTCTAGAAGAGGAGCGTGAGAAGCTATTTGAGTTTTCGATGAAGCATAAGCATATGGCTATTGCTTTTCGGATGAGACCAAAATATTGGAAAGATTTACCAAGCGCAGTTCATGTAGATGGTACAGCACGTCCTCAGTTTGTCGAAGAAGCCGATAACCCTAACTATTACCGACTTATTAAAGCTGTAAAAAAACAGACTGGTTACGGTGTTGTTCTTAATACAAGTTTTAATTTACATGGGCGAACAATGGTTCACACTCCCAATGATGCAATCACTGATTTTATCGATTGTA